>JALWKK010000068.1 GCA_027081505.1 Flavobacteriaceae bacterium | reverse complement strand
TAAGTTCGGGTACGGCAGCTATTCATTTGGCATTAATTTTACTAGGCGTTTCAAAAGGAGATGAAGTGCTGTGCCAAAGCATGACGTTTTCGGCTTCGGCAAATCCCATTGTTTATCAAGGTGCAACGCCGGTATTTATAGATAGCGAACCCGATACTTGGAATATGTCTCCCGAGTTTTTAGAACAAGCAATAAAAGACAGAATAGCTAAAGGAAAAAAACCAAAAGCCATTATTGCGGTACATCTATACGGAATGCCATTTAAAGCAGATGAAATTTTAGAGATTTCAAAAAAATATACCATTCCGCTTATTGAAGATGCAGCAGAGGCATTAGGAAGCACTTACAAAGGACAAAAATGCGGAACCTTTGGCGATATTGGCATCCTTTCGTTTAACGGAAATAAAATAATCACCACTTCGGGTGGAGGTGCCTTGGTTACAAAAAGCGCAAAAGTAAAGGAACAAGCGGTATTTTTGGCAACGCAGGCAAGAGACCAAGCGCCTCATTACCAACATTCGCAAATAGGATATAATTACAGATTAAGTAACATTTGTGCCGGAATAGGAAGAGGACAAATGCAGGTATTGGATTCTCACGTTGGCTTGCGAAGAAAAATGAACGCATTTTATAAAGATATTTTTAAAAATACTTCAGGAGTTACCGTTTTTTCGGAACCCGACACCCGTTTTTTTTCAAATCATTGGTTGAGCTGTATTACAATTTCTGAAGGTGCTACTTTTACAGCCGAAAACATTCGATTAGCATTGTTAAAAGATGATATTGAAGCCAGACCCTTATGGAAACCTATGCACTTGCAACCTGTGTTTCAAGATGCTTTGTATTTTGGTGAATCTGTAGCCGAGAATCTTTTTAATAGCGGATTGTGTTTGCCTTCAGGATCTAATTTAACTAAGGAAGATAAACAGCGAATAATTAACGTTTTAGATGCTTTTATAACTTCAAAATAGTAAATAACAATAATATTGTGTACGATTGTGTATATTTGTAACCTCCAAAAACAGCTAATTTAATTGAGTTTACTAAAAAAATATACAAAAAATTTTTACTCGGGCAATAATAATTTAAAGCTTCTTGATCAGCGCTATTTACCACGATGGGTTGTTGTGGTCTTGGATATTTTTTTCAGTTCCTTATCACTTGCAATAGTTTATTATGTGTTATCCGGTACGCCACTTCAATTTTATGATTTGTTTACCGTCTATCAACAAGGGTTATTTGCTTTGTTGGTGAGTTTACTTTTTTTTGTAATTTATAAAACCTATTCCGGAATTATAAGACATTCTACCTTTACCGATATATTAAAACTTGCTTTTGCCTCTTTTTCTACAGCAATTACTCTTGTCTTAACAAATATAATTTTTCAAATTGTTAAAGGCGAACGTATTTTTTTAACTACTTCTATTTTACTGTACATGTTTGTTTCTTTTACGATAATGCTTCTTTTTAGGATTGCCGTAAAAGAAAGTTATCAATTTATTAAAAACGCCGCATTAAGAAGTGTTGCCAAGCGCGTAGCCATTATCGGAGTAGATGATTATGCTATTTCGCTGGGAAAAGCATTAGCCACAGAATCTAATATGCCCTTTAAACTTATATGCTTTATTGCCAAAACCAATGTCGATAAAAAATACCATATTTTGGGAAAACCGGTTGTTCCTATTTCAAAAAATTTTTCTGAAACTATTAAAAACCTTAATATAGACGGTGTTTTGCTTATAAGCGAATCCTTTTCGGGAAAGGAAAGGAATGAAATTGTTGAAGCTTGTTTAGAAAACGAAAAAGAAGTGTTTAACGTTCCTTTACTTGAAAAATGGAATAAAAAAGAAGATATCGAAAAAAAGATTACACCCATCGATATTGAAGATCTATTGGAACGAGACCCAATATCTATAGATGATAATTTAATCAGGTTGGATATCGAAAATCAAGTAGTTTTGGTAACCGGTGGTGCAGGATCTATAGGAAGTGAAATTGTTAAGCAAGTAGCCGATTATCGTCCTAAATTACTGGTTGTTTTGGATCAAGCTGAATCAGCTTTACACAGTATAGAGATGTGTTTATCGATTAATTACCCCAAACTGTCTTTTACCACAGAATTGGCTGATGTAAGTAATATGGACCGACTTAAAATGATTTTTTCTAAATACAAGTTTAATGTCGTTTATCATGCTGCTGCATATAAACACGTACCAATGATTGAAAAAAATCCACATGAAGCAGTTAACGTAAATATATTGGGTACTGTAAATCTCGCTACTTTATCTACTTCTTACGATGTAGAAAAATTTGTGATGATATCTACAGATAAGGCGGTTAATCCAACAAACGTAATGGGAGCATCCAAGCGAATTGCAGAAATGTATGTGCAATCTTTACAAGCAAAACAAGGAGTTACTACCAAATTTATCACAACCCGTTTTGGAAATGTCTTGGGGTCTAGTGGTTCTGTAATTCCGCATTTTAGAAAACAAATCTCACAAGGAGGACCCGTAACGGTAACTCACAAAGACATCATCAGGTATTTTATGATGATTTCTGAGGCTTGCCAACTTGTACTACAAGCAGGAACTATGGGAAATGGAGGAGAGATTTATGTTTTTGATATGGGGAAACCTCTCAAAATTATAGATTTGGCTCAAAAGATGATTCGTCTTAGCGGTTTTGAACCTTATGTAGATATCGATATTAAAATAACAGGATTACGTCCGGGTGAAAAATTATTTGAAGAATTATTAAACGATGACGCTACGACACTTCCCACTCATCATCCCAAAATTATGGTAGCAAAAGTTCCTTCAGAAAAATTTGAAGTTATTAAACAGAAAGTGAAAAAATTAATCGAAACAGCCCGACTTAAAAACCCGGAACAAGTGGTTAAACTCATAAAAGAACTGGTTCCCGAATACAAAAGCAACAATTCTACTTTCGAAAAACTGGACAATAAAACAACGGCTTAGGTTTGTTTTAATTCTTTGCATCCATTACCACAAAAGGTATAATAATTTCTTCAAGTGATACACCTCCGTGTTGGTAAGTGTTTCGATAATAACTTACATAATGGTTGTAATTGTTAGGATAGGCAAAAAACAAATCACTTTTGGCAAAAATAAACGAACTGCTCATTGTAATACCCGGTAAGTATATATCTTTTGGATTTTTTACTACTAAAACATCTTTCTCTTCATAACTAAGACTCCTTCCCGTTTTGTAGCGTAAATTAGCACTAATATTACGGTCGCCTATTACTTTGGTCGGGTTTTTTACATTTATGGTTCCGTGGTCTGTTGTTATAATAAGTTTAAATCCTATACGAGAAGCTTCTTGAATAAGATCTAAAAGCGGAGAATTTTTAAACCAGCTTTGCGTGAGCGATCTGTATGATTTATCGGTAGAAGCGAGTTCTTTAATTACTTCCATTTCGGTTTTGGCATGCGAGAGCATATCTACAAAATTATAAACCACAACGATTAAGTCATTATTTTTAAGACTTTTAAAATTATCGGATAATCTTTTACCTTGTTTTAAACTGGATATTTTATGATAACTCCAATTTAGTTTTAACCCCAAACGTTGTAATTGAGCTTCCAAAAATTCTTTTTCATGCATGTTTTTACCGCCTTCATCCGTATCATTAAGCCATAAATCAGGATGTAATTTTTCCATTTCGCTTGGCATTAAACCCGAAAAAATAGCATTTCTGGCATATTGGGTTGCTGTGGGTAATATGCTGAAATACATTTCTTCACTACTTTTTTTATAACTGGATTGTAGAAACGGTTCAAAAGCTTTCCATTGATCGTATCGTAAATTATCGACTACAACCAATAGTGTTTTTTCATCTTCAACTATTGGCGCAATTTTGTCTTTAAATAATGTATGCGACATAGTTGGAGCTTCTGCACCATGTTGAAACCACTTTGAATAATTTTTATCTATAAATTTACAAAACTCGTTGTTGGCTTCAGATTTTTGAGATTCAAGTATATCAAACATACCGCTATCGTCTATGTTTTCTAATTCTAACTCCCAATAAACTAGTTTTTTGTATAAATCGGTCCACTCTTCAATACTGTTAATCATTGCCAAATCCATAGCAATTTTTCTAAATTCTTGTTGGTATCCAGAAGTTGTCTTTTCAGAAACTAATCTCGAGTGATCTAAATTCTTTTTTAAACTTAGTAAAATTTGATTCGGATTAACGGGCTTAATCAAATAATCGGCAATTTTTGAACCTATGGCTTCCTCCATGATATATTCTTCCTCACTTTTGGTAATCATTACCACAGGTAGCGTCGGGTGCATTTCTTTTAACTCTTGAAGTGTTTCTAATCCGGTAAGTCCCGGCATATTTTCATCTAAAAAAACAATATCAAAATTGTTTGTTTTTAATTCTTCCAGTGCTTCTGTACCGCTTTGTGCTGTTGTTAGTTTATAATTTTTGTTTTCTAAAAAAATAATGTGAGGTTTTAATAAATCTATCTCATCATCTACCCAAAGTACTTTTATCTCATTCATATATGTATATTTGCTTTAAATTTTAATTCTAATAAAAATTTGAATACTAACAATATAAAAAGTAGTAATAACAAACTTAAGATTATTAACGACCCAATTTACGGTTTTATTACAATTCCCAGCGAATTGGTTTTTAATCTTATCGAGCATCCTTATTTTCAACGCCTTCGCAGAATTACCCAAATGGGCTTATCTTACTTGGTTTATCCCGGTGCGCAACACACTCGTTTTCAACATGCAATAGGAGCTATGTATTTGATGCAGAAAGCTGTTCAAGTGCTTCGTTTTAAAGGAGTTACTGTTACTGATGAAGAAGCAGAAGCATTGTATATTGCCATCTTATTACACGATATTGGACACGGTCCTTTTTCTCATGCTATGGAAAATAGCATCGTAAATGGTGTAAATCATGAGCAAATTTCGCTTGCTTTTATGAATGAATTAAATGGTATATTTAACAACAAATTAACGCTTGCTATTTCAATTTTTAAAAACGAATACCCAAAAAAGTTTTTACATCAGTTAATTTCGGGACAATTGGATATGGATAGGTTAGATTATTTAAAACGAGATAGTTTTTATACCGGTGTGTCCGAAGGTGCTATTGGTTCACAACGATTAATAAGTATGCTTAATGTTTCTGACGATACGTTGGTAATTGAAGAAAAAGGCATTTATTCTGTCGAAAAATTTTTGATAGCCAGACGATTAATGTATTGGCAAGTATATCTACATAAAACCGGACTGGTTGCCGAGCAACTTTTAATGAGGGTACTTAAAAGAGCAAAAGAACTTACACAAAATGGAGAGCAACTCCAAGCTTCTAAAGCACTTTCTTATTTTCTTAAAAACGAAATTTTTGTTGCTAATTTTACATCCAACGTCTTGGAAGTCTTTTCACAGTTAGACGATTACGATATTCTTTCTGCAATGAAAGAATGGCAACACCATCCGGATTTTGTACTGCGTACCTTATCTTCAATGATTTTGAATAGAGAATTATTAAAAATTGAAATAAGGAAAAAGCCTTTTACTGCTGAAGAAATTCAATCTCATCAAAATATTGTGATGACCAATTACAGTCTATCTGAAGCAGAAGCAACCTATTTTGTTTTTACGGGCGAAATAGGAAATCAAGCCTATAATGCTAAAAAAGAATTAATCTTATTACAAAAAAAAGACGGTTCTTTAACAGATGTGGTAGAGGCGAGCGACCAACTTAATTTAAAAGCATTATCAAAAAAAGTGGTTAAATATTATTTATGTTATCATAAAGAATAGTAAACTATTACCAATTATCTGTTATTTATGGTGCTTCGTTATTCAATATATATTTACCAATCAAAAATTGTTAAAATGAAATATATAATTTATTCCGGTTTGTTTTTTTTGTTTGTTGTTTCATGTAAATCCGAATCTAAAAAAACACCAACCAAGCAAAAAGAAGAAAACAGAATAACGTCTTTATCTGTACCTAGCGTTTTAAATGCTTCTTTGCCCAGATTGTATAGCAACTCGGATAAATTGTTTCTTTCTTGGGTAGAAAAACAAGACACATTATCTGTTTTAAAATATGCTTCTTTTTCCGGAGCAAGTTGGTCTAAGCCACAAATAATTACTTCGGGTACCAATTGGTTTGTAAATTGGACAGACTTCCCTTCTATTTCCGAAAATAACGGAAACATTCTGGCACATACACTTCAAAAATCGGCTTCGGGAACCTATACCTATAATGTAAAACTTAGTGTTTACAATGCCAAAACTAATAGCTGGAAAAAAGATTTTTTATTAAACCTTGACGGAACGCAAAGCGAACATGGTTTTGTGTCGTTAATACCTTACGAAGAAAATGATTTTTTTGCCACTTGGCTAGATGGTAGAACAACGGTTAATGTTCCTATAGATAAAGCACAAATGACCTTACGAGGTGCTGTTATTACTGCCAACGGAGAAATTCTTGAGGATGTTTTACTGGATAATAGAACTTGTGATTGTTGTAATACCGCTACAACAATGACAAAAAATGGACAATTGGTTGTTTACAGAGATAGAAGTGAAGATGAAATTCGAGATATTTATGTTATACGAAAAGTAAATGAAAAATGGACAAAACCGCAACCCGTTTACAATGATAATTGGCATATACCCGGTTGCCCGGTAAACGGACCTGCCATCGCTTCTACAGAAGATAATGTTGCAGTAGTTTGGTTTACAGCAGCCAATGACGACCCCAAGGTGCAGGTAGCTTTTTCAGACGATGGTGGTGCTACATTTGGTCTTCCGGTACGAGTAGATAAAGGAAATGCCATAGGACGAGTAGATTTGGTCATGTTAGACAAAAACAATGCAGCCGTCTTATGGATGGAACCTCAAGGTAACGATACGGTTATTCAATTAGCAAAAGTTTCTTCGTCGGGAATCGTTTCAACGCCTATTACCATAACAAAAACCACAAGCGAGAGAGCTTCGGGGTTTCCGCAATTGGAAAAAGTAAAAAATACACTTTATGTTGCTTGGACCTCTCTTGAAGAAATCCAACCAACCGTAAAAATGGTTTCTCTTAATATTTCTAATTTTCAATAAGTGAAAAAAATTCTTATACTTGGTCATACGTTTCCCGAATCAACTACTACAGCAGCCGGAACTCGTATGCTTCAATTAATTTCGTTATTTCGCAAACTGAATTATAAAATATATTTTGCTACCACAGCCAACAAAACTAATTTTTCAGATAATTTAAAGAATTCTGAAGTTGAAGTTGTTCCTATTAAAATAAATAATTCCTCTTTTAACGATTTTGTTTCCGGCTTATGTCCAGATATCGTTCTTTATGATCGTTTTGTTACCGAAGAACAATTTGGTTGGCGAGTTTCTCAAGTTTGTCCCGACACAATAACTATTTTAGATACCGAAGACTTGCATTTTCTTCGTAAAGCTAGAGAGGAAGCTTTTAGAAAAAAGAGTACGATTAATTTATTTTCTGAAACCGCTAAACGTGAAATTGCCAGTATCTTGCGATGTGATGTCTCGCTTATTATTTCGGAATATGAAATGCACTTACTGCAAAACACATTTAAAATAGATGCCTCTTTGCTGTTTTATCTTCCTCTTTTGGTTGAAAGTTTTTCTGAAGAGTCTTTAAATTTTCAACAACGAAAGCATTTTGTTACTATTGGTAATTTTATGCACAAACCGAATTTAGATAGTGTTATTTGGTTAAAAAAAGATATTTGGAAAAAGATTAGGAAGCAACTACCCAATGCCGAACTGCATATTTACGGTGCTTATATTCCGCAGCAAGTTAAAGAATTTCATAACCCGGAAGAAGGCTTTATCGTTAAAGGGTGGACACCTACTGTTTCTAAAACAATGCAAGAAGCCAAGGTTTGTTTAGCTCCGTTGCGATTTGGTGCCGGTTTAAAAGGAAAAATAATAGATGCAATGCAGCAAGGAACCCCTGTTATAACCACACCTATTGGTGCAGAAGGAATTGCAGGAGATATTCCGTTTTGTGGTTCAATTTGTAGAACAGAAGATGAACTATGCAGCGAAGCCATTGAGATGTACATCCTTCCCGAAAAATGGCAACAAGCTCAAAAAAACGGGTATAATATTGTGCAAAACAGATTTTTTAAACAGATTTTTTTTGAAGCGTTTGGTGCTAGGATAAAAGAACTCACCAATTATTTAACAACACATAGGAATAAAAACTTTATAACTCAAATAGTAAAACACCATACTTTACAAAGCACCAAGTATTTAAGTAAATGGATAGAAGAAAAAAACAAACATTAATTGGCAACCTCGCTAATAAATTTAATCCGGTAAAGTCGCAGTTCTTCTTCGTCATATTCGCCGTCAAATTCTTTTAAAGCTTCTTCTATATCATCTGTTTCGGCTTCCAAGAAGTACTCGTGAATTTCTTCTTGTTGGTCTTCATCCAGTAGTTCGTCAATGCAATACGAAATGTTGAGTTTGGTGCCACTGTAAACAATGCTTTCCATTTCTTTTATAAATTCGTTCATTTCCAGTCCTTTGGCTTTTGCAATATCTTGAAGCTGAAGTTTTCTATCCACATTTTGAATGATGTACAGTTTTAAAGCACTATTGGTTCCGGTAGATTTTACAATAAAATCATCGGGACGTATAATATCATTTTCCTCTACATATTTTTCGATAAGCGAAACAAAAGAGGCTCCGTATTTTTTGGCTTTACCTTCGCCAACACCGTGAACGTTTGAAAGTTCTTTAAGTGTAATGGGGTATTTTAAAGCCATATCTTCTAACGAAGGATCTTGAAATATTACAAAAGGAGGTAAATTAAGTTTGTCTGCTACTTTTTTTCTTTCTGCTTTAAGAAGTTTAAATAATGTTTGATCTGCGGCATTTCCGCCTTTTTGGTTTACAATAAAGGTATCGTCATTAGCTTCTTTAAACGAATGATCTTCGGTCATTAAAAAGGATTCGGGTTTATCCAAAAACTGTTTTCCGGCATTGGTGATTTTTACAATTCCGTAAGTTTCAATGTCTTTTCTTAACAGCCCTGCAATTAATACTTGCCTTAGTAATGCCATCCAGTATTCCGCTTCATGATCTTTACCGATACCAAAATAGGGTTGCGTGTCTGTTCGGTGTGATTTGATTAGTGCATTTACTTTTCCGGTTAAAACGTTTACTAATTCTTTCGATTTGTATTGTTGGTTTGTTTTGGTTACAACGGTAAGCAATTTAACTACCTCTTTTTTAGCTTCATGTTTCTTTTTTGGGAAACGCATATTGTCATCCATATCACCACCTTCACCTGTTTCGTTATCAAATTCTTCACCAAAATAATGCAAGATAAATTTTCTTCGGGAGATAGATGTTTCGGCGTATGCCACCACTTCTTGCAGTAGCGCATGTCCAATTTCTTGTTCGGCAATAGGCTTGCCACTCATAAACTTTTCTAACTTTTCAATATCCTTATATGAGTAAAAAGCCAAGCAATGCCCTTCGCCACCGTCACGACCGGCACGACCTGTTTCTTGGTAGTAGCTTTCAATACTTTTAGGCATATCGTTGTGAATTACAAAACGAACATCGGGTTTATCTATTCCCATGCCGAAGGCGATAGTAGCAACTACCACGTCTGCGTCTTCCATTAGGAACATGTCTTGGTGCTTTATTCTTGTTTTAGAATCTAAACCGGCATGATAGGGAATGGCTTTAATACCGTTTACTTGCAGGGTTTGTGCTAACTCTTCTACGCGTTTTCTACTTAAACAGTAAATAATTCCACTTTTTCCTTCGTTTTGTTTTACGAAGCGTATTATATCCGAGTCTACATTTTTGGTTTTGGGACGAACTTCATAATAGAGATTTGGTCTGTTAAAAGATGCCTTAAAGGTATTTGCGTTCGACATTCCTAAATTTTTCAAGATATCTTCTTGAACCTTAGGAGTTGCAGTTGCCGTAAGACCTATTATCGGAATGTTTTTACCGATACGTTCAATTATTTTTTTTAAATTACGGTATTCGGGTCTAAAGTCGTGTCCCCATTCGCTTATACAGTGTGCTTCGTCTATAGCAACAAAGCTAATGGTTATTTCTTTTAAAAAATCTACGTTTTCATCCTTTGCCAGCGATTCGGGTGCTACATAAAGCAATTTTGTTTTGCCATCTGCAAGGTCTTGTTTTACTTGTTTTATTTCGGTTTTGTTTAGGGAAGAATTTAAAACGTGTGCAATTCCTTTTTCAGAAGAAATGGCTCGCAATGCATCTACTTGATTTTTCATTAAAGCAATTAAAGGAGATACGACAATTGCCGTTCCCTCTTGCATTAGTGCAGGAAGTTGAAAACATAACGATTTACCGCCTCCGGTAGGCATTATTACAAAAGTGTTTTTTTTGTCGAGAACACTTTTTATTACTTGTTCTTGAAGCCCTTTAAAGGTGGAAAATCCGAAATACTTTTTCAGAGCTGCGTAAATATCTGTTTCGGTGTATGTATCTGTCATAGTCTATTAAAAGGTGGTAAAAATTAAATTGTATTAAAAGGATAACAATTATAACTTTGCAACTTAATCATAAAACGGTATCTTATTACTATCTTGCCAACGAAAATAAACAAATTTGTTTTGTTGACAATCTAAAGATACAAATTTTTAAGAGAGTTGCAAATTAATTAAATCTAAATGTTGAGTCAAAAAGAAAAAATATTACAAACTGCTGTTAAAACAATAGAAACCGAAAGCAAAGCTATTGCTAATCTAATAACTCTTTTAGATGATGAATTTGCCCAAGCGGTTATTTGTTTGTACAACTCAAAAGGAAGGGTGATTCTTACCGGTATTGGAAAAAGCGCAATTATCGCTACAAAAATTGTAGCTACACTTAACTCTACAGGCACACCTGCTGTTTTTATGCATGCTGCAGATGCCATTCATGGTGATTTAGGTACAATACAAGATGATGATACCGTTATTTGTGTTTCAAAAAGTGGTGATACTCCCGAAATTAAAGTTTTAGTGCCTCTTATAAAGGCTAGAGGGAATACCATTATCGCAATTACTTCAAACAAAACTTCTTTCTTGGGAAAACAAGCAAATTTTGTATTACACGCTTTTGCCGAAAAAGAAGCTTGTCCTAACAACTTGGCACCTACCACAAGTACAACTACTCAGTTGGTGATGGGTGATGCTCTGGCTGTTAGCTTATTAGAATTAAGAGGTTTTTCAAAAAAAGATTTTGCAAGATTTCATCCGGGCGGATCCCTGGGAAAAAAATTGTATTTGCGTGTTAAAGATTTGACCGTCTTAAACGAAAAACCCCAAGTTTATCCGGATACAAGTGTAAAAGATGTTATTATCGAAATCAGTCATAAAATGCTAGGCGTTACGGCTGTGGTTGAAAACGACAAAATTATGGGTATCATCACCGATGGTGATTTGCGTAGAATGTTGACAAAAGCACCTACCATTAACGGACTTACGGCTAAAGACATTATGTCTGTAAACCCTAAAAAAATAGATAACAACGCAATGGCGGTTGAAGCTATAGAAATGATGGATAAAAATGGAATAACCCAATTACTTGCCGAAGAAAATGGAAAATATGCCGGTGTGGTGCACATTCATAATTTAACAAAAGAAGGTATTATTTAATGAAGAAAAGCATTGAAAAGCATAAGAATAAAGAAAAAGAGATGTCTTTTTTAGACCATCTCGAAGAGTTGCGCTGGCATCTTATACGCTCTGTTGTTGCAGTACTAATTTTTGCAACCTTGGCATTTTTGGCTAAAGGCTTTATTTTTGATGTTTTAATTTTTGGACCTAAAAATGCAGATTTCCCTACCTATAAATTATTGTGCAACATAGCTCAAGCCATTGGATTTAAAGATAGTTTTTGTTTTACAGAGCTTCCGTTTAGGATTCAGAGTCGTACCATGGCAGGACAGTTTTCCGCCCATTTATGGACATCTATTCTTGCAGGATTTATTATTGCTTTTCCGTATGTTTTATTCGAAATGTGGAGTTTTGTAAGTCCCGGATTAAAACAAAATGAGCGAAGCTCCTCACGAGGATTTATCATTACAGCATCGCTTTTATTTTTTATTGGAGTACTTTTCGGGTACTATATAGTAACACCCTTGTCTATTAATTTTTTAGGCTCGTACCAAGTAAGCAATGCGGTACATAACGATTTTGATTTAAGTAGCTATATTGGCTTACTAAGAGCTTCGGTATTGGCAAGCGGATTAATTTTTGAACTTCCTATTTTAATTTATTTTTTAACCAAAATAGGATTGGTAACACCTCAATATTTAAAGAAGTACCGAAAATTTGCATTGGTTATTGTATTAACAATTTCGGCAGTAATAACTCCTCCCGATATTGCAAGCCAAGTAATTGTCGCAATACCTATACTAATTTTATACGAGGTGAGTATCTTTATCTCAAAAATTGTAATTAAAAAAGAACGAAAAAAACAAAAACAAAATGCCAAATCCGGTTGAAGAATTTAATTCCTATCGTTCTAAAATGAATGATAAAATCTTAATTGAAAACAATAAGATTATAAAACGTAAGTTTAACTTAGATGCCGATGAGTTTACCGAAGACACTTTGTATAGAAAAACAAAGAGTTGTCAGGTTTAGGAAGTTCTTTGGTTTTGCGTTGCGACGATTGTATTAAATACCATTTAGAAACCTGTTATAAATTAAAAATATACAAGGAAGAAGCAGTAGAAGCATTGAGTATTTCACTGCTAATTGGCGGAACTATTATAATACCGCACCTAAGGAGAGCCTTTGAATATTGGAAAGCATTAGAAATGAACAATAAGTAAAAAACCATGAAACGTCCATAACTAAATTATTATTAAAATACCAAAGGAAATGATAATTTAGTTATGTAAGTTCCACGTGATATTTAAAAAATATAATACATATGAAATTAAAAGCCGAAAATCTTATAAAATCCTATAAAGGTCGAAAAGTGGTAAAGGGAATCACTCTGGAAGTAAATCAAGGTGAAATCGTAGGATTACTAGGACCTAATGGTGCCGGTAAAACCACTTCGTTTTATATGATTGTAGGTTTGATAAAACCCAACGGAGGAAAAATATTTTTAGACAATACAAACATAACCAAGTATCCTATGTATAAACGTGCTCAAAACGGAATAGGTTACCTGGCACAAGAAGCTTCGGTTTTTAGAAAATTAAGCGTTGAAGAAAATATTTTAAGCGTGTTACAACTCACCAAACTTTCTAAAAAAGAACAACATGATAAAATGGAAACCTTAATCGAAGAATTTGGTTTGGGGCATATTAGGAAAAACAGAGGCGATTTGTTAAGTGGAGGCGAAAGGCGTCGTACCGAAATTGCCCGAGCACTGGCAACCGACCCGCATTTTATCTTATTAGACGAACCCTTTGCTGGTGTCGATCCGGTCGCAGTAGAAGATATTCAACGCATTGTTGCAAAACTGGTAACCAAAAACATTGGTATTCTTATTACAGACCATAACGTACAAGAAACACTAGCCATTACCGACAGAACTTACCTTATGTTTGAAGGAAGTATTTTAAAACACGGTATCCCTGAAGAGTTGGCAGAAGACGAAATGGTACGTAAAGTGTATTTAGGTCAAAATTTTGAACTTAGAAAGAAAAAACTAACGTTTTAAGTTGCAAAAATAAAAGATACTTTACTTTGTAAACTATTGTGTTTTAAAGATTGTTGTGATATGGTTATATACAAGTTGGTAATAAGCAATACCGAACCAAGAAAATTTTAATTTGGAATATTATTTGTAATTTTGATTTAAACTATAAAAAAATGGATTTACATGCAAGAAAAATATCGTTCATTCAAGAATTTCTTAGATTGAAAAACGAAGAAATAATAAGCGGATTAGAAACTATGTTGCGAAAAAGAAAGTCTGAAATTTATGAAAAAGAGTTAAATCCAATGAGCCTTGATCAATTAAATAAAGAAATTGATCAAGCTCTTGAAGACTCTGAAAATGATAGAGTAATAAAGGCAACAGACTTAAAATCTAAATTCAGAAAATGACCTTAACCGTTTATTGGACAAGATTTGCTGAAAATAAATTTGAGGATATTTTCGAATACTACGAATTAAATGCAGAGGTTTCTGTAGCTCTAAAATTGGTGAATAGCATAATTGACAGGACAATTGGACTAGAAAAAAATCCATATATAGGTACAAAAGAAAAACTTCTTGCGAAACGAGAACAAGAATTCCGATATTTAGTTCATAAAAGTTATAAAATAATTTATTGGGTCAATTTAAATAAAAATAGGATTGAAATTGTGAATGTTTTTGACACAAGACGAAATCCAGAGAAAATGGAAGAAATTAGTTCGGACTGATAAACAGTACTGAAAAATGAATAATTCCACTTGCCAACACAGCTTATAATTAATTGTTAGTTTTATGCTATTTACAAAAATTAATCCGGATTTCTAACTGCACACAGCTTGTCAATTCGGTTTAGAATAAGGTATTTCGTAATTTGTACTTTATTTTAATTTACAATTTGTAACATAAGCACCATTCATTCGTCATATACCCAACCAACAAAAATAAATTCTTAGTGGAGCCCATTCTCACCATTCAAAACCTTACCAAAAAATACGGTCCGATCACGGCTGTAAACAATTTATCGTTAACTATTGAAAAAGGAAATGTTTACGGAATTTTAGGACCCAACGGAAGCGGAAAATCTACTACACTTGGTATTGTTCTAAATGTGGTAAATAAAACTTCGGGAGACTACTCTTGGTTTGACGGTACTATTTCAACTCATCAGGCATTAAAACGTGTTGGAGCAATTATTGAGCGACCTAACTTTTATCCTTTTATGACTGCTGCTCAAAATTTGGCGTTGGTTTGTAAAATAAAAGATGTTTCAACTTCAAAAATTGATGAAAAACTCGAGTTGGTAGGTCTTAAAGAGCGAAAAGATTATAAGTTTAGAACCTATTCATTAGGTATGAAACAACGCTTGGCAATTGCTTCGGCGTTGCTTAATGACCCTGATATCTTAATTTTAGACGAGCCAACAAACGGATTAGATCCTGAGGGTATTCACCAAATAAGAGAAATCATCAAATCCATTGCCAAACAAGGAACCACTATTTTATTGGCTTCACATTTGTTAGATGAAGTAGAAAAAGTATGTACACACGTGGTAATTCTTAAAAAAGGTTCAAGCCTTTATACGGGAAGCGTTGACGGAATGACCTCAAACGAAGGGTTTTTTACGCTGCAAAGCGATGATTTGGAAAAATTAAAACATGTTTTAGAAGCAATTCCTGCTTTTAAAAAAGTAATAATAGAAGGCGATTTTGTAGTTGCCTATTTAGCTTTTAAAATGAGCGGAAATGATTTAAATAAGATGCTTTTTGAAAAAGGGATAACACTTTCCTATTTGGTACACCGAAAAGAAAGCCTTGAAGAACAATTCTTAGAAATCACCAAAAATCAAAACTAAAAAAATGCTACGACTACTTGCTATAGAACTTCATAAATTACGATATAATAAATCGGCTAAAGTAATTTCGTTAGTCTATTTTATACTCATTACGTTTATTGCTTTAATTGCATCTATCGAGATACCCTTAATAAACGTTAGACTTGCCGAGCAAGGTATTTTTAATTTTCCGTATATCTGGCATTTTAACACCTACATTGCAGCCATTCTTAAACTTTTTCTTGCCATTGTTATTGTATCTATGATGGCAAACGAGTATAGTAACCGAACGCTAAAACAAAACTTAATAGACGGTTTAAGTAAATGGGAATTTGTACTTTCCAAGTTTTTAACCGTGGTGTTGTTTTCGGTTTTATCTACATTGTTTGTTTTTGTTGTATCGTTATTGCTAGGACTTAGGTTTTCAGACTACACAGAGGCTTCTATAATTTTCAGTGATTTAGAATACCTATTAGCTTATTTTGTAAAACTACTTGCCTTTTTCTCTTTCTGTTTATTTTTAGGCGTATTAGTTAAACGTTCGGCATTTGCCTTAGGATTTTTATTTGTTTGGAATATCATTGAAGGTGTTATTTACGGATTATTACGTTGGAAAATTCTTGATGAAGATGCCGCAGATAAAATTATACAATTTTTCCCGCTATCTGCTATGTCTAACCTAATCGTTGAACCATTTTCACGCTTGGGTGCTATTCAAAGTGCAGCAAACCAAATAGGTGATGGATTCTCAAAAGATTATTCGGTACACAGCATCACTATAATCATCGTATTGGCTTGGACAGCAATATTTGTCTATGGTTCTTATTATATCTTGAAGAAAAGAGATCTATAATATATTTAGCTGTTTTTCCCTTACTTCCTTACGCCGGATTTTTCTGTCTTCTTTTTAATTCAGAGTTAAGAATCAACCTTCAACCGTAACTCAATCCTTAACGACTAAAGAAACTATTAATCTAAATATCCCATCTCTCGCATCCAGTCGTCGTTAAACATTTTTCCTACGTATCGACTTCCGTGGTCGTGAAAAAGCACTACCACCACGTCGTCTTTGGTAAAATGTTGTTGGAGTTGTAATACACCTTTCATTGCGGCTCCGGCAGAATTTCCGAGAAACATACCTTCTTTTTTTGCCAACAGTTGTGTGTAAACAGCAGCATCTTTATCGGTTACTTTGGTAAATCCGTCTATGATGTCAAAATTTACATTTTTGGGTAGAATGTCTTCACCAATTCCTTCTGTTACGTAAGGATATATTTCATTTTCGTCAAAAATACCGGTTTCGTGATATTTTTTAAAAACACTTCCGTAAGTATCAATTCCCCAAATTTTAATATTCGGGTTTTGTTCTTTTAAGTATTTTCCAACACCGGAAATTGTTCCGCCTGTACCTACTCCTACCACAAAATGAGTGATTTTACCTTCGGTTTGTTTCCAAATTTCGGGTCCGGTACTTTGATAATGCGCTTTGGCATTACTCGGATTGTCGTATTGGTTTACGTACCAGCTATTGGGAATTTCTTCCGATAAACGCTTGGATACCGAGTAATACGAACGCGGATCGTCTGGCTCTACAGCCGTTGGACATACTACTACTTCGGCACCAACAGCTTTTAAGATATCTACTTTTTCCTTAGACTGTTTGTCTGCCATTACAAAAATACACTTGTAGCCTTTTACAATAGCGGCAAGTGCCAGTCCCATTCCGGTATTTCCGCTGGTTCCTTCAATGATGGTGCCACCGGGTTTTAGCAGACCTTGTGCTTCGGCATCTTCGATCATCGTAAGTGCCATTCGGTCTTTTACCGAGTTGCCGGGATTAAAGGTCTCGACTTTTGCCAGTACCAAAGCCGGAATTTCTTCGGCTAATTTATTAATCTTTACCAAAGGAGTGTTGCCGATGGTTTCCAGTATGTTTTTTGCGTATTTCATTATCTAAAATTGGATTGCAAAAATATAAAAAGCAATGGGATATTTATTTAAAATGCTAATATATTTGTTGTAGGATAAGGCTAAAATAAAGTATCTTCGCCGTATGATTCGGGTTGTTATACTTGGTACCGGAAATGTAGCCACACACCTTTTTGATGCTTTTTTTGAGGCTTCGGGTGTTGAGGTGCTTCAAGTGTATGGTAGAAATAAAAAATCGCTTGCTTATTTTTCAAATAAAACGAAAACAACCACACAACTTCAAAAGTTGGAACCTGCCGATGTGTATATTATGGCTGTTACAGATGATGTTATTGGAAGTTTCTCTAACCAAATCCCTTTTTCAAACAAATTGGTTGTGCATACTTCGGGTGGTGTGGATATGGATGTTCTTTCTAATAAAAACAGAAAAGGAGTTTTTTATCCGTTGCAAACTTTTACCAAAGGAAGAGCTATTGATTTTTCAACAATACCAATTTGTGTAGAAGCCGAAAACGCTTCAGATAGCACACTATTGAAGAAATTAGGAGAACAAATATCAAAAAAAGTGGTAGAAATTTCTTCTAAAGAAAGAAGCAAACTGCACGTAGCAGCTGTTTTTGTAAACAATTTTGTGAATTATTTATATTTTGCCGGTGAAGAAATTGCAAAAGAGAATAAGTTAAATTTTGAATTGTTAAAACCGCTTATTTTTGAAACTGCAAAAAAAATTGAAACACTTTCGCCTAAGGAAGCACAAACGGGTCCGGCAAAACGAAACGATATAAAAACAATAAAAAAACACCTACATTTGCTTCACAATTCAACACATAAAAAACTCTATAAACAGCTTACAAAGGCTATTGTAAAACAGTATGGAAAAAAACTATAAAGAATACCTGCAACACATAACCACTTTTGTTTTTGATGTGGACGGTGTGCTCACAGATGGCACGATTACCATTACTACAGAAGGCGAAATGTACCGGAAAATGCACACCAAAGACGGTTTTGCTTTAAAAACAGCGATAGACAAAGGATATCACGTATGTATTATTTCGGGCGGAACGAACGAAGGAGTACGAAAACGTTTACGAGGACTGGGTATTACCGATATTTATCTCGGCGCACATCATAAAACCGAAACCTTAGAAGAATATCTTGATATTTATAACATTAAACCCGACAACGTACTTTATATGGGAGATGACATACCCGATTTGTACGTGATGCAAAAAGTGGGTTTACCCTGCGCTCCGCAAGATGCCGTACCCGAAATAAAAGCCGTTGCCAAATACGTTTCGCATAAAAAAGGCGGAAAAGGTTGCGTAAGAGATATTATTGAGCAAGTACTAAAAGTACAAGGAAAATGGATTGCAAACAATAAGCAAAGCGCAAAATATGATTGAAGCATTTATGAAGTACCTCAAGTTAATTAGATTACCTAATCTGCTTTTTATTGCAATTGCCCAAATACTAATAAAATTAGCCTTATTTAAGCCTTTTGGTATTGCTACTACTCTATCTTTGACAGATTTTATTTTGTTGGTCATTGCTACCGTAAGCATTGCTGCGGGCGGCAATATTATTAATGATATATATGATGTAACTATTGATAAAATAAATAAACCCGATGCGCTTGTTATAGGAAAACATATTTCTGAAAAAAGTGCTTACAACCTCTATTTTATTTTAAATATAATTGGTGTGGGTATTGGTTTTTATCTATCAAATAAGATTGATGAACCGGGTTTTTCGGCTATTTTTATAGTAATTTCTGCACTCTTATATTTATATGCCTCCTATTTTAAATCGATGCTTCTAATTGGAAACATAATAATCTCGGCGTTGGTAGCTTTTAGTTTAATCATTGTGGGTGTTTTCGATTTGTTTCCAGCTATTAATGAAGTAAATCGCCCAACACAATCTACTATTTTCAGCATTATTATTGATTACGCTTTATTTGCATTTTTTATAAATTTTATTCGTGAAATTGTAAAAGATGTTCAAGATATTAAAGGCGATAAAAACGGAGGGCTAAACACACTGCCCATTGCGATAGGAAAAAAACGAACCCTATCACTAGTTTTTATTTTAGGAATTATTGCCGTTTTTCTGGTTGTGGGATATATGTATCAATATCTTTATAACACCCAAGCCTTAATGCTGTATTTTTTGCTGTTGGTATTGGCTCCGTTACTCTACTTTTGTATTCAGGCATTTGGCGCAAAAACAGAAAAAGAAATTAGCCGGCTGTCGGTTGTATTAAAGATTGTTTTATTTTTCGGAACGTGCTCTTTGGCACTGTATCCTTTTGTTTTAAAATAATATGCTACAAGAAAAATTAAAAGAGTATCGCATCATTTTAGCATCTGCATCGCCTAGACGGCAACATTTTTTTAAAGAGTTGCATATTGATTTTTCGGTTGTTGTTAAACCCGTTGATGAAAGGTATCCCAAACATTTACAAAGAGAAGAAATTACAAATTATCTAGCTAAATTAAAAGCGGCTGCTTTTACTACTATTTCCGAAAAAGAAATTATTATTACCGGCGACACCATTGTTTGGAAAGACGGTAACGCCATAGAGAAACCTAAGGATTTTAAAGAAGTACAACAAATGCTACGGTTGCTTAGCGATACAGAACACGAGGTGATTACTTCGGTATGTTTTACAGGCAAAAATTTTCAGAAAATTGTGTACGATACTACCAAAGTATGGTTTAAAAAACTTACCGATGAAGAGATAACATATTATGTTAAAAAATACAAACCTTTTGATAAAGCCGGAAGTTACGGCATTCAAGAATGGATAGGTTATATAGGCGTTACTAAAATTGAAGGCTCCTATTTTAATGTAATGGGTTTGCCGGTACACAAAGTATATAAAACATTATTGGAACTATAATTCACTTTTTTAAAATGAAAAAAATAATCTTCACTCCCAAAGCTCCGGCTCCCATTGGAGCTTACAGCCAAGCTGTTTTAAAAGATAAAATGCTGTTTACTTCGGGGCAAATAGCTATTAATCCCGATACAGGAGACTTAATTTTAGACTCTATTGAATCGGAAACCAAGCAAGTAATGGATAATTTAAAAGCTGTATTGGAAGCAGCCGGAATGACATTTGAAAATGTGCTGAAAACCTCGATTTTTTTAAGTGATATGAATCATTTTCAGGAAGTAAATGCGGTTTACGGAAGTTATTTTAACGAAGCAACTGCACCGGCGCGAGAAACGGTTGAAGTTGCCAATTTACCCAAATATGTAAACGTAGAAATTTCGATGATTGCAAGTATGTAAGCATTTTTAAAACTAAAATTGATAAAAAGAAACGATTTAAAAAAAGTTTAATCTTTAGTTGCTTTAGGTGAAAAATCGATTGGTTTTTCTTCTTCTTTAGGTTCTGAATCATCTTTGGGAGAAGCTTCCAGTTCTATCTTTTTTCCGAATAATTTTTCAATTAATTCCTTTAAGGTATCAAAATTAACCGAATAAGAAACACCAGCACCTTGTTCAAATATTTGTTCTTCACCAATAAACTGTAAATTGGCTTGTCGATTAAAAAAGTTAATACGCATGGTTCCGTCTTCATTTACCAGCCATTGTACACGAACGTCGCCTGCTATAGAAGATTCATTTACACCGCCAACCGGAATTCCTACTTTTCCGTTAATAATTATACGTTTTCCTATTTGAGTTTGCAGTTGAACCAAAAATTGGTCTTCGGTTTCTTGATTTAACGTTCTAACACTGGGTTCGTAAGAAGGAAGGATTACAAAACGCGAATCGCTATTTGATAAGATATCTGCAACAAGAGAGTTAATACGTTCTGCAATAGAGCTTGCTATCATACTTTGTCCACTACCATCTCCGGCAAAGGTTCCGGTAGAGATTAAAAACAGAGCCTGTTGTTCTCTATATTCGGGGTCTTGTAATTTGTATTCTAATTCGCTTTTAACGGTACTTGCAACATTAGGAAACTCAATCTCAAAATCTAAATTAGGGTGCATTACTTCTCCGGAAAGATTAATAGCAACATTAACATCTATTTTTCTGTTTAATGAAGGATTATCTAGTAAAACAGAAGGATTTGCACGTGTATTGTAAATAGCTTTTAAATTAAGCTGGGCTTTGGTAGGGTTTCCATCCCAAGTAATGGTACCATTACGTTCTACGTCTATGGTTTTTTGAACCAATCCCTTGTATCTAAAATCATAAAGTCCTTCCCAAACAATAAAGTCACCATACATTTCAAATTTTCCGTTGGTATTAATACTTAATAATAAGTTTCCGGCTCCTCTCCCTTTTAAAGTCGAGTTATTTTCTTGGTCTACAACCACTTCTACTTCAGCATCGGGAGTAATGTCCAAGTCAAACTCCATTTCCATTCCTTTAATGGTGTTGCTCACTACTTTTTTGCCTCGCAATTGTGCTGCTTTTTCGCTTGGCGATAAAAACTTAATGAATGATCCATCTCCAATACTTTCGGCATCACTTATAGGAATTTTAAACGAAGTTCCTTTTTCGGTTTTGGCATTAGCAGCGATATTTAATTCGTTCATAAGTCCGGCAATGGTCGCATCACCACTAATAAAGGCTGTTCCGTAATATAGTTGGTCTTCATCCGGTGGCGTATCGAGTACTAATAATCTGTTGGTATCTAAATTTAAAAATAATCCCCACTTATTGAAGTTGGTATGTGTGATACTTCCGCTAAGGTTTGCTTTCGTTTTATATTTTGTATCGGTAATAACTGTTTTGCTAAAATCGAACGTATTTTTTGTTACCGAAATATAAGTAGGAGATTCAAAATCGAAATCGGTATTAAGGTAAGGAATCTTTAACCCGCCTTCTTCCAATTGCAAATCACCTCTAACAGTAGGTGACGAAATAGCTCCTAATACATTGGCATTACCCGAAACACTTCCTCTAATTTTGGTAATAACTCCTTTTCCTAAGGGTGTAAAAGGCGTCAAATCAAAATCATTAATAGTTACATCTAACTGTATTTGTGTTTCTTTATGTGAAACATCCAGTGCTCCTACCGCTTTTAAGTGCTGCTTGCCCTCGTTAATTAGTGAGGCGTTAATAATGTATAATGTTAAATTTTGATTTCCTCCTACGTTAAGTTTTAAATCACCGTACAAAGTAGTATTTACAGCAACATTTTTAACAACAATTTCGGCATTTGGAAAATAATTTTTATCTCGTTGAACAAAATCTATATCTCCCGTAATGGCTCCGGTAATATCTAAACTGTCAACTTTTGGAGCGATACTGTTAACATTTACATCTTTTAAACGCACTTTCATTTGCTTATACGATGTGTCTTTGATTATTCCGGCTAATTGTATTTTTTCATTATTATGACTTAGCTCTAACGAGTCTATTTTTAAAGTTCTAAGCGCATTATCCCATACTATTTTGTTTAGTGAATTATTGTTTGCATTGAGATTCCAAACTTTTTCACGATAAGTAATATCTGACCTTTTAACACCAACAACCGATTTTCCATCTGCATTTAAAGTATGATACAAAGACAAATTAAAGAGATCTTCTAAGCGGTTTCCTCCTTTAAATTCGGAACGTATGTGTAGTGTATCGTTTAATGTTTTGTTTATAAAATTAATTTTAGAAATACTGTATAAATTTGTATGAACAGAATCAATAGAGACGTAAGTGTTGAATAACGGATTGTCATTATCGACCTGAATTTTTATGTTTTCCAGATAGTTTTTATAGAGAAGCACCTCAGGAGATTTAAAATTGAGTTTGAACTTAGATTCATCTGAAGATACCGAGCCTCTAATTCGAGTATTCTCACCGAGTTGAAGTTCGGGCACAAAGACTTCAACGATTTTACTGTATATCTTAAAGTTATAATCCAGATATTGATTTGGGGTTACTTCAATAGGAATGTAATTGGTATAGATACTTCCTATGGCGTTTCTAAAAAGGTTCGGAATGTCTTTAATGGTGTATTCTCCCGAAATTTTTCCGTCGATAATATCGGGAGAATTTACAGAAATAATATGCTTTTTATTCTCAAAAGAGGAGGTGATTTTAAAATCATCAAAATAATAATCATCATTTTCACTTTGGTAAAAGGTTTCCTTAAATGTTAGCTTACCGGTTGCATTATCGACGGTTGTACCATCCATATCCATAATTATTTTTCCTACAAATACAGAGACACTGTCTCTTTTAAAAAGATTGAGTTTATTTAGCTCGGCATATTCTATATCGGCATTAAAATGATACCTGTTGTATTCGTCTTTCATACTGATAAGACCATCAAAATTCATTTTAAGATTAGGGTCATCTATTTTTAAAATACCATTAAATTCGGGTTTTTTAAAATTTCCGCTTACTTCGATATTCTTATAATTATATCCTTCAAAATAAAATTCATCAACCGTACCGCTTAAAATTGTATTTAATTTGTTTAAAGAAAAACCCACACCGTCCAAATCTAAATTTGCCGTGATATTTTTTAATGAAGAGGTGTTAGCAATAGAACCTATATTAAAATTATCGACAACAATATTTCCTTTATAGGCGGCAGACTCCGGATTGTTTAAATTGCTAATAATAAGATTTGTTTTTGCATAGCCCAAATCACTGGTTAAAACACTATTTGTTGTAAGTTGGGTTGGTGTAATACTTGTAGTTCCTGCAAATTTAACTGTTCCAAAATTTTTCAATTCCTGTGGAAGTCTTCTTCCTAAAACACGAGGTAACAAACCGGCTAAATTGTAATAATTTGCAATAATAGTATGGTTGTTTGCGGTAATATTGAAGGTTTCGTTTGCATTAATGAGGTTTTTGAATGAATAATCTCCTTTTAATGAAATTCCTTTGGTTTTTACTTCGGCATTGGTAAAAGTAAAATCATTAAGTATGCCCTTTAATTTTCCGTTAAGTGTGATAATTAAATCTTTCCCAAATTCGCTGTAAAAACCATTCAAATCGTTTGTTGCAATTTTTGAGTTGGTTAATAATGCATTAATAGTAACATTGTTGGCAAAATTGCCCATTCCCTTTCCACCATGATCTAACGATATATCACCTTTAATAGTCGAGTTAAGTGTTTCTAATACAAGGTTTTTTAAAAACAACCCGTTGTTGTTATAGGTAAGATCGCTACTAAGATTTGTGATTTCAAAACCTCGTTTTGAATGTGTGGTAAGTTGCTTAATTTTTGCTGTAACAATATCGTCATTAATTTGAAAATTTTCGGCATTTAAAAATAATTGCGAAAGGTTAAAGGTTTCGGGTGTTTCTAAATTTTCGTCGGTAATCTTAACTCGACTGTTAAGCAATGTAACCTCTCCCGAATTTAATAGAAACGGTTTTGTGCTTTTGGGGTTTTTAGGCTTAAACTTTCTTGCAAAAATACTAAGGTTGTCGTTTGTTTCATCTTTATAAGTTTTTACATACAATTTTGCGCCGGTTAATGTAACAAAACTAAAATCCAAGTCACCCTCGTATAATTTTTTAAAACTTAATATAGTTGTCTGAATTTCTTTAGAAAAGATTAGCGTATCGTTATGATGATCGGCAATATAAACGCCCTTTATATCAACCTCCCCTTTCCAGTTAAGCCCCAATCTGTTAACCTGAATATTGGTTCCGTACTTTTCGTTAAGACTGTTTGTAACTTTATGTGCAATATAAGTTTGTACCGAAGGCAAGGATAATAAAATCACCGACAAAAGCAATAGCAACAGCACTACCGCAATAATCCGAACAGTTATTTTTTTTAGACGCTTAATAATTGCCAAATGGTTTAAAATTGTTGTAAAATTACTTTAAATAACCCGAATACCCAATAGGAATTTTTAATTGTAAATATCCTTAAAATAATGTTATTTTTACACAAATAATTATACCTGTTTTTAAGTGACTAGCGAAATTTACATTTTAGGCATTGAATCTTCCTGCGACGATACAGCCGCGGCTGTTATAAGTAACGGTAAAATACTTTCTAATGTTGTAGCATCACAAAAAATTCATGAAGAATACGGTGGTGTCGTTCCCGAACTTGCTTCACGCGCCCATCAACAAAATATTGTTCCGGTGGTGCAAATGGCTTTAAAAAAAGCTGGAATTAATAAAAATAAACTTTCTGCAATTGCATTTACCAAGGGTCCCGGACTTATGGGTTCTTTATTGGTAGGAGCTTCATTTGCCAAGTCTTTGGCTTTGGGGTTACAAATTCCGTTATTGGATGTAAACCATATGCAAGGACACATTCTAGCACATTTTATTAAAGCCGAAGGACAAACAACTCCAACTTTTCCGTTTTTGGCACTAACCATTAGTGGCGGACATACACAAATAGTAAAAGTTACCGATTATTTTAAAATGGAAGTTATTGGATCAACCATTGATGATGCTGTTGGCGAAGCTTTTGATAAAAGTGCAAAAATAATAGGTCTTCCCTATCCAGGAGGGCATTTAATCGATAAATATGCACAGTTGGGAAATCCCAAAAAGTTTTCATTTCCAAAACCCAAAGTTGGCGATTTGGACTTTAGCTTCAGCGGTTTAAAAACTTCTGTATTGTATTTTGTTGAACGAGAAACCAAAAAAAATCCCCAATTTGTACAAGAAAACCGAAACGATATTTGTGCCAGCCTGCAAGCCACTATTGTTGACTATTTAATGGATAAGCTTAAAAATGCAGTAAGACAAACCGGGATCAAGGAAATTGCAATTGGTGGAGGTGTTTCTGCTAATAGTGGTATAAGGAAAGCCCTAAAAGATGCCGAAAGAACAATGGGTTGGAAAACCCATATTCCCTTATTTGAATACTGCACCGATAATGCGGCTATGATTGCAATGGTAGGTGAACTTAAATACAAACAAGGGCTCTTTGCGAAGTATGATGTTACGGCTCAAGCAAGAATGAAGTATTAAATTTTTCTAAATTCAGGCAATAAATTTAATGGTCATAAAATAGCTAGGATGCTCGCCATTACTGGCTTTAATAGCATTTACAATAGGTAATACAAACGCAATAATACCTAAGAAAATTAGCATTAATATACCTAAACCGAATAACAAAATTGCCGGAATACTAATAATTGCCCAAAGCAATAAACTAAGCTGAAAATTTACTATTGCCTTTCCGTGTTCGTCCATTCCAATTATTTTGTCACGTTGGGTTAACCATAAAATCAGCGGCACCAATAATCCGCCAAATCCCGTAAGATGTGTTAATAACTGGGATAAGTGCGTAATCATTAACAATTGATTATCTACACGTTTTGCTGTATTTGATACAACTTCCATTTTTTTAGTTTTTGTTTATATGACGAATTGTCAGTAAAAATATTACAATTCAAACTTTTTCTTACGAAGCAGGATAAGTAGCGCACAATAAGTTTCTAAAGTATGGTAGGAAGTGAAAACATAGCATTTTAACAATTGGTTTTCAAGTTTTGAAAAAACTGTTCGCCGGTTATTGAATCACGTTAGAATGCTATTTTTCTTCAAAAAATTCATCTTTAAACCCAATAAGATAGAGTTTATTTTTTGCACGCGTAACTGCGGTGTACAACCATCTTAAATAATCTTTATCGATTCCGTTTGGCAAATAAGGTTGTTCTATAAAAACCGTATCCCATTGTCCGCCCTGCGATTTATGACAAGTAATGGCATACGAAAACTTAACTTGTAGTGCATTAAAGAATTTATTTCCTTTTACCTTCAGAAATTTTTTATATTTCGATTTAATCGAAGCATAATCCTTTAACACTTCTTGATACAACTTATTAGAATCTTCATAAGGAAGCGAGGGTGTTTCAGAACGTAACGTATCTAAGAGCAAAACCGTTTCAAAGGGTTTCATTTTGGGGTAATCTACCATTCGTACTTTTACTTCGGCAAAGGTAAAGCCGTACAATTCTTTAAACGCAAAAATTTCCAACACTTCAATAATATCTCCGTTAGCAATAAAACCCGCCTCATCTAAAGGGCTTAGCCAAAAGTAATTGTTTTTAACAACCATTAAAAAATCACCGGTTGATAATAGGTTATCTTTAAATAAAATTCGATTCCTAATGTTTTGGTTGTATAAATTTGCTCGTTTATTAGATCGAACAATAAAAACGGTTTCTTCTTTGCCTACTTTATCGTACGAATCGTTTATTGCATCCATTAGTTCTTGTCCGTCTTGGGGTTTTATAACTTCCGGATAATCTTGAATAAAAAACTTAAAATCTTCAAAATAACCCAAGTTTAATTTTTCTCTTAAAATAGTAGCATTATATAAAATACCGCTCCCTTTTTGCTGGCGAACCACATCATCAAGTTCTACACAAATCACTTGTTTGTTATAATGGTTTTCTAGTGTTGTTTGATCTAATGCCGGGCTAATTGATAATTTTACCGGTGGTAATTGCGCCGTATCACCTATAAGAAGCAATTTGCAATTATGCCCACTATAAACGTAATACATTAAATCGTCTAGCAACGAACCGTTTTCAAACAATTTGGATTCTTGGTTAATATCAGGTATCATAGAAGCCTCATCAACAATAAAAATGGTGTTTCGATGCTTGTTTTTTTGGAGCGTAAACGAAACAGCACCACCCTTTTCGGCTTTGGGATAGTATATTTTTTTATGAATGGTAAAAGCCTCTTTATTTGAGTAATTGCTTATTACTTTTGCAGCTCTTCCGGTAGGTGCTAATAAAACTACACTTTTTTTTGCTCTCCAACTGTTTTTTACTAATGTGCCAATGATTGTTGTTTTTCCAGTACCTGCATACCCTTTTAATAAAAAAATTTCATTTTTTTTGTATGACAGTACAAACTCAGACAGAAGTTTCAAGGTAACTTCCTGTTTTATAGTAGGTTTATGAGGGAAATTCGTACGTAAAAAACCATAAAAATCGGATGCATTCATAAGTTAAAATTAAAATAAGTTGTAAAGATAGGTATGTTTTTTTCAGAATATACTTTTACGAATAAAAAAAAATTGTAGATTTGCGTTAAACCATTAGTAATAATTTTTATTTAATAAATTATGATATTAACAATAATTCTTGGCATTATAATCTGTATCGGGTTAGTTTTTTTAATCGAAAAATTTATCCCTTTAAAATTAACACCTGTAGTTTCTGTTCTTTTATGGATTATTATAGGATATTTAGGATACCAATTGTATGATTCAATAAATGCACCTGTGCGTTTTAATAAGGTAAAAGAAAAAAGATACCGTAAAGTTATTAGAAACTTGAAAGATATTAGAGCAGCCGAACTTGCTTATCAAGAAATTAACGGGAAATTTACCGGTAGCTTTGACAGCCTAATTCAATTTATTGATACTGCACAATTTGCAATTACACAAAGAAGAGATACCGTGTATGATGATGTAGCAAAAAACAAAGCCTACGGGATAGATAAGGGATATTTTATTGAAGAGACCCTTATCGACACATTAGGTTTTGTTCCTGTAAAAGACTCTTTATTCAATAAAACCGACCGATATAAAACAATGATGAAAATACCTATCGAGGGTGTTGACAAAACCATAGATTTAAAAGCAGGAAAGTTAGATAAAAACGGAACCGTTTATCCGGTTTTTGAAGCTAAAATTAACAAAGGATATATTTTATTTGATCAACCTAAAGATTTGGTTATACAAGAAAAACAATTGGTTTCGGTTGATGGAGTAAACGGAGAATTTATAAAAGTTGGATCTATGAATGATGTTGACACAAGCGGAAACTGGCCTAAATTATACGAAACTGAAGTCAAAAACTAACATAACATCCCATACAGATAAAAGATTGTCCGTTCAAATAAGCTTGTACGGACTTTCTTTTTTGGTTACTTCTTTGTATTCGAAAAAAATAGAGTATTTTTCACAAGTATATTTTGATTCTGCACAAACACCCGAAGAATTACTACGACATATTAGCGATGCTCTACAAGAAAAGAAGGAACTGTCTATCAAATTTGAAAAAATTACATTAATTTACCAAACCAATGCTTACACCCTCGTCCCTTCGCCTTTATTCAATGAAAATAAAGCCAGTGAATATTTAAAATTTACCGTAAAAATTCTTGCTACAGATTATATAGCGTATGACGAAGTAAAAAACTCTCAAATTACCGTGGTTTACATTCCGTTTATAAATATAAACAACTATTTTTTTGAAAATTACGGTACTTTTAAATACTACCACAGCTCAACACTCCTGTTAGAAGAACTAATACAGGTCGAAAAATTTTCAAACTCAACACATGCATATATAAATGTAGAAAAAAACTTTTTTGATATTCTCGTTTTTAAAAAGGGGCAATTAGTACTTTGCAATACGTTTGAATATCATACCCCCGAAGATTTTATTTATTATATACTGTTTGTTTTTGAACAGTTAAAACTAGACCCAAATGCAACACCTTGCATACTTTTAGGCGAATTATCTGAAAAAGATGAGTTGTACAATATAGCATACACCTATATAAAAAACATTTCGTTTTATAAAACTATTTCTAAAAACAAAACACTTTCCGATAATTCATTGCCGCACCAGCATTTGGTGTTAAAAAACAGTTATTAATGCGAATTATTTCAGGGAAATATAAAGGAAAACGTCTTCAAGCACCCAAAAAACTTCCGGTTCGTCCCACTACCGATTTTGCAAAAGAGGCACTTTTTAACATTCTAAATAATCAAATCCATTTTCAAGAAATTTCGTTACTCGATCTTTTTTCCGGAACCGGTAATATAAGTTACGAGTTTGCTTCTAGAGGAACCCAAAATATCATCGCTGTAGATAATTTTTTTGGATGTGTGCAATACATTCAGAAAATTTCGGATGAATTAAAGTTTAACATTCAGCCTTTCAAATCTGATGTTTACAAATTTATAGAGCGTACACACCTCACGTTTGATGTTGTTTTTGCAGATCCTCCTTACGATTTTTCAGAAGAAAAATTTCATCAAATTGTTACTTCCGTTTTTAAAAATTCTTTATTAAAACAAGAAGGTATGGTCATTGTCGAACACTCAAAACACACCGATTTGTCTAAAAATCCATATTTTGATAATGCCAGACGATACGGAGGTTCCGTTTTTAGTTTTTTTAAATAAAAACAATAACAGTTCTACTAGATTTTTGTACATCAAAGTACAAGAAACAATATTTTATTTATCCCACTTAATTACCTACTTTTGCGCAAATTTTTTATAAAACACAAGCTATGCTTACAGTTTCAAACTTATCGGTGCAATTTGGTAAACGAGTTTTATTTGATGATGTAAATACAAAATTTGTACAAGGCAATTGCTACGGTATTATAGGTGCCAACGGATCTGGGAAATCTACTTTTTTAAAAATAATTTCGGGTAAAATTGAGCCTACTTCCGGTCAAGTATATCTGGAGCAAGGTAAACGACTCTCTGTGTTAGAACAAGACCATAACGCGTTTGACCAATTTACAGTATTAGATACCGTTATGCGTGGTAACAAAGAGTTATATGATATTAAAACCGAAATTGATAAGCTTTACGAAGACTATTCAGACGAAAATGCAGAGCGTATTGGAGAACTTCAAGTTCGTTTTGAAGAAATGAATGGTTGGAATGCAGAAAGCGAAGCAGCCGCACTTCTGTCTAATCTCGGTATTAAAGAAGATTTACACTATACTAAGATGGTCGATTTAGACGGAAAACAAAAAGTACGAGTTTTATTAGCTCAAGCACTTTTTGGCAATCCGGATGTACTTATTATGGATGAGCCTACCAATGATTTGGATTACGAAACCATTACTTGGCTAGAAAATTTCTTAGCAAATTATGACAATTGTGTTATTGTTGTTTCTCACGACAGACACTTTTTAGACGCAGTTTGTACACATATTAGTGATATCGATTTCGGAAAAATTACACATTACAGCGGCAACTATACATTTTGGTACGAGAGTAGCCAGTTAGCAGCCAGACAACGTGCGCAACAAAACAAAAAAGCAGAAGAAAAGAAAAAAGAACTCGAAGAGTTTATTGCCAGATTTAGTGCAAATGTTGCAAAATCAAAACAAGCTACTTCGCGTAAAAAAATGATTGACAAACTTAATATAGAACAAATAAAACCGTCCAGCAGAAGATATCCGGCCATTATTTTTGACAGAGAACGAGAGGCTGGTGATCAAATTTTACAAGTCCAAAATCTTTCTGCTTCAATTGAAGGTGAAACTTTGTTCAAAAACGTAGATATTAACTTAACAAAAGGAGATAAAGTAGTCTTATTTTCAAGAGACTCAAGAGCAACTACAGCTTTTTATGAAATTGTAAACGGTAACCAAAAACCTGATACCGGCAACTATAATTGGGGTGTAACAACAAGCCAAAGTTACTTACCGTTAGATAACAGTAGTTTTTTTAATACCGAATTAAATCTTGTAGATTGGCTCCGACAATGGGCTAAAACCGAAGAAGAAAGAGAAGAAGTTTATATAAGAGGATTTTTAGGGAAAATGTTGTTTAGCGGCGAAGAAGCCTTAAAAAAATGCAGTGTGTTATCAGGAGGCGAAAAAGTGCGTTGTATGCTTAGCCGAATGATGATGATACGAGCCAATGTACTTATGTTAGATGAGCCAACCAATCACTTAGATTTAGAGTCGATTACAGCTTTTAACAACTCGTTGAAAAATTTTAAGGGAACCGTTTTACTAACTACCCACGACCACGAATTTGCCCAAACGGTTGGTAACCGAATTATCGAACTTACTCCCAATGGTGTAATAGATCGATATACCACCTTTGATGAGTATATGAATAATGCAAAAATTAAAGAGCTAAGAGATAAAATGTATCAGGTTTAGACTTTGTTTAGACTTTACCTATTGTTAGGTAGATCTAGTTTATTTTTATTTTTTTCTAAAAAAGTGATATAATCGTCATGTGCTTTTCTTGTTTTTTTATCTAATATTCCAGTTATTTCCAGATTATAGCCCAATTGCTTTAATTTTTTTTGGTACTCAATAAACTTGGCTTTCCCTTCCTTACTTTTTATGTCATCACTTTTTATTGATTCATCAGATTGATTACCATCTAACGGAATCCACTGTAGTTTTTTATCATATTTAAAAACAAGACAATATATCGGACCTTCTTTAACATTATCTAAAGAAACAACATCTTTTTTCTGCACACAACTTGTTATAAACAAAATGACTGTTATAACAGAAACAATAATATTTCTTTTCATCTAAAACGTTTTATCAAAATTAATAATTTTCTAAAAGATTTTTTACCCAATTTAAAACTTTTTGCTTTTTCGCTCCCGAAAGTCCGGCATTTCTATGAACAAGTTTATATGAAAATAACGGCATCTTGTTGTCTTTTATTTGTGAAGCAATAGATTTTAATTTACTCTTTTGTCTTCTTTTTGAATAGTTGCCAAACTCACTAAAGTTAAGTTCTTCCTTGCCTTCGGCTATATGATTTGCCATAAACCAACTTACGGGCTGTATCTTACTGTACCAAGGATACTTAGTGTTATTACTGTGACAATCGTAACAGGAAGTTTTAAAAATAGTTTGTACATCGGCAGGAACTTGTAATACAGTACTAAAATCTGCCGGGGTAGCTTCTGCGCTACGATTGTATTCTACCGGAAAAAACTGAATGACAATCAACACTACAAACAAACCTAGTGGTATTTTTTTGAGGTATTTTTTCATTTTATTGAAAAATAAAAACACCCGTATTTTTTTTTTTATATCAAAATTGGATAACAAATCATACGGTGTTTTATAAAATTAATTAATTTGTTTCTGAACTGTTCCGCATTTCAACATTTTAGCACCAAAATATGGGTTTTTTATTTCCTTTTTTGCACTTAGCCATTTCCCGCCTTTGTTATTATTATACATAGGACAAAATTGCAGATAAAGTGTTTTTTCCGTTCCTAATAAGGAGATAATATCATTAACATCCTCAGTAAGAACATCAAAATGCTCTCTTTGATGGTCGAGCGGGCTTTTAACAATATGCTCGGCTTGTTCTTTGGCGTTTGACAAAATTTCCATATACGCTCTGTGTTGCTCTTCCGAAAGTTTTGTCATATCAAAATCCGAAAAAGCTTTTAGCAAGTCTGTAGCTCCCGATGCCGCACCGGATTTATCGTCATTAACCAACGCATTTTTAATTTTCAGGTATGCATCAATCATAGGAGTAGTTGCATCATTTTTTTGATTGGTTTGTGTTACCTCTCTTTTTTCATTCGTCATAATTTCCTCTTTCATATCGCTATGATCGTGGTTACCGTGGTTATGACTGCTTTCTTCTTTAACAGTTTCTTTAGAGTGTGATGCTTTCGAAGTTGATTTTGTTTCATTTTTACAAGCCGTAAAAGTTATAGCTAACACAGCTAGTAGGTAAATTGATTTTTTCATTTTGTTTTTAGTTTTAATTATTAATTTATCTATTATTATTTGTTAGTGTGACGGTTTTCTAATATTTCTTGATGAAGAATGGGTTTTTGTTATTTTCCATTTTCCGTCTGTTTTTTTAAGATCGGTTGTTGCCACACCTTTCTTTTTTATAATTCTGGGTGCAATTCCTTTTTCTTTATTTTCTTTAATATCAATGGTGTAAATATAGGTTTCGGTAGTAAAAGCATAAGGCATTTCTACAACTACATCGATGTTATAATCTGAAAACGTAAAACTGTTAAAATGATGCAGTTCGGGTTCTAAATGATGCTCCAAATAGTTGGCAAACGTACCTTCAGACCCACCCGATTCAAAAACAGTGGCTTCTTTTGTAAAAAGCTCAAGAGTACCTTCTGTAGTGAGGTTTTGTATGGCATCTTTATAGCTTTTCATTACTTGTTTTACTTGCTCTTTTTCTGCTTCGATATCAACTTCAGGTGTTGCAACTTGCTCTTCTTTTTGCGCTTTTTCTCCTTGACCGGTGATGCAACTTGTAATAAGTAAAAATGCAAGTAATGCCGGTAATAAAAATTTGATTTTCATATTTATTGGTTTTATTGGTTAGTGTTTTAGCGTTTCCGGTGTATTATGAAAATAGATATTAATAATTAAAAGAATAAAGATTTTGTTTTTAGTTTTTTAATGCCTCTTTAACCGATTGTTTAATAAAATCGGTTATGTAAGGGTGCGGAAGCAATGTTTTTCCGCTCCATTTATAATCTAAGCCTTCCAATCTTTTTACAAACTTGTCTTCTACTCCACCTTGTGCCAATAGCAACGGAATAACTATCACATCTCCATTTTTACCCGATTGATAGACCAGGGATCTCAAATGCTCTTTGGCTTGTTCGTAAATTTCTTTATTAGCATCATCACGAATCGTAAGTCCAAATATTTGTTTAAAATTCTCTCCCTTTTCCTTTTGCAAAGCTCTTATTTGATCTGCAATCTTATCGATGGTTTTAACCCACATTTTATTGTCTTCTTCATCATTTGGACCGTGAGCTACAATCAAAATTGTTTCTTGCAAAGGTTTTTTACTTAATTCCAAAATTCGTTCGTAAATTATATTTGCAACAACCGGATGACTGTCTAATGGGTCGGTTAAATATATCTTAGCCGTAAACTGCAATTGTTTTAACTCTCTTTTTTCTTTTTTATTGTTCCTATTATGAGAAACAGTTTTGTGATTTGAAACCGGATGAGCATCGTGGTTTGAGTGGTTGCCTTTTTTCACATACGTATGTCCGCTTCCGTGATGCATCATCATAGGCGGATCTGCCAATTTCTCTCTGAAACCAAGTAAATATTCGTTTTGACGAATAATGGGACTGTAAGAAGAAATAAAAAGCGGAACTACTACAATTTTTGTGACTCCTCGTTGTTCGAGTTTATTAATCGCTTCTTGCATCGTAACCGGATTTGCCATTCCAAAAGCTACTTCTACCAAGTATTCTTTTTCTAATTCTTTTGTCGCACTTTTAACGGTAGCGTCCCAGCTACTATGCTTTCCGCCGTGTGCCAAAATTAAAACTCCTATTTTTTCCGAAGAAGAAACAAAGGAAATATTCAATACCAATACTGTTGCTAAAAAGAGCATAAATTTTATTTTTTTCATTTCTAAAATATTAAAGTTAAACATTACAAATATAAATTATTATTTAGACTAAATAAAAATTATTTACGCCTTTTATTAACAATTATTTTTTTACTAAAGAAATGTTTCTTAATCGCAACGAATTGGCAATTACTGAAAACGAGCTAAAAGCCATCGCTGCAGCAGCTATCATAGGAGATAACAACAATCCGAAAAACGGATATAATAATCCGGCAGCAATAGGAACTCCTAAGGTATTATAGATAAATGCAAAAAACAGGTTTTGTTTTATGTTTCTCATTACTTTTTTGCCTAAAATCACGGCTTTTACAATTCCCATCAAATCTCCTTTTACCAAGGTTACTTCGCTGCTTTCTATAGCTACATCTGTTCCTGTTCCCATAGCTATACCGATGTTTGCTTGAGCAAGTGCCGGTGCATCGTTAATTCCGTCTCCTGCCATAGCTACAATTTTTCCTTCTGCTTGCAATTTTTTAATCACTTTTAATTTGTCTTCGGGTAAACATTCGGCTTGAAAATCGGTTAAGTGTAGTTGATCTGCCACATACTTGGCTGTTAATTTATTATCGCCTGTAAGCATTATTACTTCCACTCCTTCTTTTTGAAGTTTTGAAATAGCTTCAATGCTGGTTTCTTTTATAGCATCAAAAATTGATACATAACCAACTACTTTATCATTAACAGAAATATAAGAAACCGTTTTGCCGTGTTCTTGTTCTTGAATAACTTTGGCATCTAGGGCTATCGGAATATTTTCTGACGTTTGAACCATCAACTTCTTGTTTCCAATAGCTATTTCTTTACCGTCGATAATTCCTGTAACCCCTTTTCCTCTTACGGCTTCAAAATTATCGGCATCGTTTAATGAAAGGTTTAGCTCTTCCGCTTTTTTTACAATAGCCTCTGCAAGCGGATGCTCGCTATACTTGTTTAATGATGCAATTAATCGTAATAAATTAATATCGTTTTCGCCTTTGGTATTAACTACTTTTTCAACCGATGGTTTTCCTTCGGTAATGGTTCCTGTTTTATCGGTAATTAATACATCTACTTTATTTAAGTTTTCTAATGCTTCGGCATTTTTAATTAAAACACCGTTTTGTGCTCCTTTACCTACTCCTACCATTACAGACATTGGTGTTGCCAGTCCTAAAGCGCAAGGGCAAGCAATTATCAATACTGCTATTGCGTTTACAAAACCAAAGACCATAGCCGGTTCCGGACCAAAATAACGCCAAACAAAAAATGTTAATATGGCTATAACAACGACAATGGGTACAAAGTATTTGGATATTTTATCTGCCAATTTTTGGATGGGCGCTTTGCTTCTACTTGCATCACTTACCATTTGTATTATTTGTGACAACAAGGTTTCCGAACCAACTTTTTCGGCTACCATAATAAAGGATTGGGTTCCGTTTATGGTTCCTGAGCTTACGGTATCGCCTACTTTTTTATCTACCGGAATGGGTTCGCCGGTAATCATACTCTCATCGATGCTACTGTAACCTTCTGTTATTTTCCCGTCAACCGGAATTTTATCACCGGGTTTTACACGCAGTAAATCGCCTTTTTTAATATTGTGAATGGAAATTACTTTATCGCCTTCCGGTGTTACCAATGTAGCTTCAGATGGTGCCAACTTTAATAGTTCTTTAATCGCTCCTGTGGTTTGACTATGTGCTTTGGCTTCTAATAATTGTCCCAATAAAACCAAAGTTAAAATTACGGTTGTGGCTTCAAAATAGACAAATACTGTTCCGCTATCGGTTTTAAATTGACTTGGAAATACATCCGGAAAAAACATTGCTACTATACTAAATATCCAAGCTACAGCTGTACCTATTCCTATTAAAGTGAACATATTTAGGTTCATAGTTTTTATTGAAATCCAAGCACGTTCAAAAAACATCCAACAAGCGTAAAAGACTACAGGAAGCGATAGGATTAATTGCACCCAATTCCAATTGTGTTGTGACATTATTTTTAACAATGGGTTTCCTGGCATTAAGTCTGCCATGGCAATAATAAAGATGGGCACTGTAAATAGGGTTGCTAATTTCATTTTTTTTAGCAACTTTTTATATGTTTTATCTTCCTCGCTTTCTAATGGTTCCATAGGCATTAAATCCATTCCGCAAATAGGACAAGAACCCGGCTCATCTTTAATTACTTCAGGGTGCATCGGGCAGGTATATTGTACTTCTGTAACGGCTTTGGGTTGTTCTACTAAATCCATCCCACAGACCGGACAATTTCCCGGTTTATTGTATGTTTTATCGCCTTCGCAGTGCATCGGGCAATAAAAAACGCCTGTTCCTGTTTCAGACATACTAGGTTTTTGTAACCTAGCAGGTCGACCTGTTTCGTGACCGGGTATTTCAATAGTGTAATGCAAACTTGCTTTTAATAAAGTTTCTTGAAGTTTATCCAAGGGTACGTGTTTGCTCATTTCTAAAGTTACTTCTCCTTTTTTAAGATCAGTATCTATTTTAGTAATGGCTTTAAGGTTGCTTAGTGCACTTTCTACACTGGTTTTACAACCAGCGCACGTCATTCCGTTTACTTTATAAGTGTGTTTCATTTTTATTAATATTAATACGTCTCTTTTACTTCGCCACAGGTAAGCATGGCTTGTCCGAAATAGGGGTTACTTATTTTTTTATCATAACTTAACCAGTAACCACCGTTGTTATCATTTGCCATTGGGCAAAACTCCAAGTAAACTGTTTTTCCATTGGTATCTATTCCAAATGTTTTTATAGCATTATGTAAGTTATCGCCTAACAATAAGAAAGCATCTCGTTGAATTCCTATTTCTTTGGTATTACTAATGGTTTTTAGTGCGTTTTGAATGGGTTTTAGATTGTTCATCCACTCGTTATGTGCATCACCCAATAATAATATCATATCTACTTTGGCAAGTGCTTCTTGAACTTTACCGGCTTGTTTTTGTGCTTCAAGGGGATTGTCGTTTACAAAGGCATCTTTTAGAGCGATATAACTTGCAACAACATCTCCCAATTGTTTTTTAAATTTTGGGTCTATTTTATCTTTATCTATCATCACCATATTGCTCATGTCATTATCTTTCTTTGTTTCCGAGTTATCCGGTTTATCGCCTCCCATATCCATTCCTGCGTGTCCACCGGTACTTACTTTTCCGCCTTCGGGGTTCATCATAGAGTTAAGTCCTAATAGTTGTGCTGAGGCATCTATTCTAAACACTCCGTTAGTGGCAACTACTTCACCTTCTTCCAATCCTTTTTCAACAGCATAAAAATCACCTAAATCGGGACCTAAAATAATTTCTCTATAAACAAATGATATGGTGTTTTCATGAGGAACTTTTACATATACAACGGCTCTTTTTCCTGTCCATAATACTGCCGATTTAGGAACAATTAATTGTTGTTTGTTTCCTTTTAATTTAGCCTTTAAAATTCCGGTAGCATACATTTCGGGAAGTAATTTTGTACCCGGATTGGCAAGTTCTACTCGTACTTTTGCTACTCTTGTGTCGGGAGATACAAAAGGATCTACATAGGTAACTTTACCCGAAAAATCTTTTCCCGGTAATGCTTGAATAGTAAAATCTACTTTGTCTCCGGTTTTAATCCAAGGGATGTCTGCCTCGTAGGCTTCAAACATAACCCATACGGTACTAAGGTTTGCTATATCAAATAAATTCATACCTTCCATTACGTGATCTCCCAGTTCGACATTTCGTTTTACAACATACCCGCTGTAATCTGAATAAATATCTACTTGTTCTTGTATGGTTCCGCGTTTTTCTATTGCATTTATTTGCTTATCTGAAAGTTTCCAGAGTTTTAGTTTATTTCGGGTTGCGGTATATAATTGCGGGAAAACATCTTTTGAGTTAATGGCTTCAAAGAGTTCTTTTTGTGCCGAAATAAGTTCGGGTGAATAAATGCGCACCATGCGTTGTCCGCGGCTTACTTTTTCGCCGGTAAAATTGATATACAATCGTTCGATACGCCCTGGAATATGAGAAACTTGCGAGTATAGTTTTCGTTCGTCCGGTTGTACTTTACCCAATAATCTAATTTCTTTTTCGGCTCCGGTTTTTGTTACTTTTGTAGTTTGAATATTTGCCAATTGAACTGCTTCCGGGGTCATTACAATTTCGTTTGAAGCGATGTTATCTTCATTTGAATTTTCTTCTAACGGAATTAAATCCATCCCGCAAATGGGGCATTTTCCGGGCTTGTTCATTTTAATTTGCGGGTGCATAGAGCAAGTCCAAATTGTGGCTTCTTCTTCATCATGAGCATGCTGCTCGGTAGTAGCTGTATTTTGGTTAGAATTGCTTCCGCCCGAAAACATATTTCCTAATAAAATTCCTAGAATTAATATTCCTAATCCGATTAAATATTTTTTATATTTTTTCATTTGTTTTATTTTTTTTAGATATTTAGTTTATGAGTTGCCTATCGGTAGCTAATGAGTAATAAACTGCAAACTGCTTACTGCAAACTGCCTTACTAAATATTGTGAATTGATAATTTTTTTATACACATTATTTTTTATTTATTTAATTTACTTTCCTGTTAAATATTGAATAAATGCAACGGCTACATTTTTGTCGATTAATGCTTTTTCAAAAGCTAATTGGTATTTTAGTAACTGTCGTTCAATTCTTAAAACTTCTTCAAAATCTTTAGAATCGGTTGAGTAAGAAGTTATGAGTAAATCCAATACTTTCTTTGCAATTTCAGATTGTTTTTTATTAAGCGCAATGCGTCTGTCGCCATCGTTTAATTCTTTATTTGTTTTTTCAAAAACGGTTTCAAGCGTATTTTTTTTGTCTTCTTTTCTTGCCAATTCTACTTCTTGAAGCAATTGTGCTTCTTTTATTAGGGCTTTGTATTTTTTTCGATACAACGGAATTTTTATTCCTACCTGTGGAAATAAAATTGCATCATTACCATTACCGGAAGGATTTGCATTGTTGTATTTTTCAACAATAGTATAACCAGCTCCAATAGTAAAAGAAGGCATTCCTTGTTTTTGTGCTACTTCTTCTTGATTGATAAACGCCTGCAATCTGTGATCGATACCTTTAAGCTGATGATTGGCGGTATAGATTTCTTCCAACACTTGTTGTTTATCTAACGGAAGTTCATCTTGCCATAATTCTACCGGAGTGTCAATAGTTGCCATTACATCACGATTTAACAAATTATTGAATTGGGTTTGAAAAACTCGTTTTGAATCTTCGAGTAAAGCCAATTGGTTTTCTAAATCGTTAAGCTCTAACTCTACCCTTAGTTCATCGACTACGGAAGCCATTCCGGTTTCAATTTTAACTAAGGAAAGTCGTTTAAAAACTTCCAAAATTTCTTTATTGCTTTGAGTTATTTCTATCGCTCTTTCAACAAAATAATAGTTGTAATAGGCTGTTTTAACTTCAAAATACAGATTGGATTTTGTGTTTTCAAACGTTTCGTATTTTGCTTTTGCTAATTGAGTTGCCACGTCTTCTCTGGCTTTTAACAATCCAAACCAAGGGAAACTTTGAGATAGATTAAATCTATATCGTTGTGGACCTATACGCGTTTCTACCGGTTGAATAAAATATCCAAAGACAAACTGTGGGTCGGGTAAGGCACCTACTTGCGGAATTTTTTCCATAGCAGCCATATACTCATTAAAAGAAGCATTTAATCCGGGATTATTTTGGGCGGCTGTAATAAGGTAGGCATCTAAGGTTTCTCTTCCTACTTGGGTATAAGCTTTGTTTGCCCAAGATAGAAAGATTGCCAGTATTAAATATTTATATATGCTCATTGTTTTATGCTTTTAACTGTTTTTGTTTTCTTTTAAGGTTTTTTTCTTTCCACATACTGTATAGTACCGGCACGACAAACATGGTCATTACTTGCAATAACATTCCTCCAAAGGTAGGTATTGCCATAGGTATCACAACATCTGCTCCTTTACCTGTTGCTGTTAAAACAGGAATTAAGGCTATAATGGCAGTTGCGGCGGTCATCATTGCCGGGCGAACCCTTTTAGATCCAGCCGTTAAAACAGAAGCGCGTATGTCTTTAATTGTATTGGGTTTTTCTTCATCAAAAACTTGTGTTAGGTAAGTTCCCATAATAACACCGTCATCGGTAGCAATACCAAACAAAGCAATAAACCCAACCCAAACCGCTACACTAAGATTTATAGTATGTAACTGAAACAGGTCTCGCATGTCAACTCCAGCGACACTAAAATTCAAGAACCAACCTTGCCCGTATAACCATATCATTATAAAACCTCCTGCAAATGCCACAAATATTCCTGTAAATATCATTAGTGAAGGTATTAAGGATTTGAACTGGAAGTATAGAATAAGTAGAATCATAATTAACGAAACGGGCACTACAATCATCAAGCGCTTTGATGCTCTTATTTGATTTTCGTAATTTCCGGTAAAACGGTAGGTAACTCCGGCGGGTAATTCAAACTCACCATTATCCATTTTTTGTTTAATAAGTGCTTGCGCATCTTCTACTACATTGGTCTCTGCATTGCCTTCTTTCATATCAAAAATCACATAACCGGTTAAAAAAGTATCTTCACTTTTTATCACTTGAGGACCTCTCACATACTCTACTGATGCCAGTTCGCCCAGCTCAACTTGTGGTCCGGCCGGTGTTGGTATCAATATTTTTTTTATATCATCCGGATTGTCTCTAAACTCTCTGGCGTAACGCACTCGAACAGGAAAACGTTCTCGTCCTTCAACTGTGGTAGTAAGTTGTTTTCCGCCTATAGCGACAGACAGTTGCATTTGCATATCTTTAATGGTCAAACCGTATCGAGACATTGCTTGTCTGTTTAGTTTTATTTCTAAGTAAGGCTTCCCTACCACTCTATCGGCAAAAACGGTTGCCGGTTCTACGCTGGGAACTTCTTTTAAAATAGTTTCTAATTCAAAGCCGACTTTTTCAATAATTTCTAATGTTGGTCCAAAAACTTTTATTCCCATTGGTGCTCGCATACCTGTTGATAACATTATCAATCGTGTTTGTATAGGTTGCAACTTAGGAGCTGAAGTAAGACCGGGAAATTTAGAGTGTTTAACAATTTCTTTCCAAATATCATCGGGTTTTTTAATTTTCTTACGCCATTGCCTAAAGTTTTCACCATCATCATCTATGATGAGTTCTTCTTTTGTTATTTTTCTAAACTCGTCTTCTCCGTATTTATAAGTAGAACCGTCTTTTAAAACAAATGCTTCGTCATCATCTACTTTAAATCTCATTCTATGTCCGTCTTCGTCTAAGATATATTCGGGTATATAATTAATGGTATTTTCAAACATTGATGTAGGTGCCGGATCTAAAGCCGAGTTTACTCGTCCCCATTTTCCTACAGATGATTCTATCTCGGGTATGGAGTTTAAGTGTTTATTGATGCTTGCTATAACTTCCATATTTTCTGAAATACCAGAGTGTGGCATGGTAGTCGGCATTAGTAAAAAGGATCCTTCATCTAAAGCAGGCATAAATTCTTTTCCCAGCCCCGGAAAGGCTTTATCTAAAGTGTTCCAAGCTATATTATCTTTTGCAAAATTTGGTATAAACCCAAAAACTTTAGAAAATCCTAACCATATCGTGGCTCCAAAGAAAACCACAATAATCGGGATGGATAAAAATTTCCACTTGTTGTTTAAACACCATACCAGAACTCTCTTATAGGAATATACTATCCCCATTAAAGCTCCCAAAACCACACCTATAACTATTATTACAAAAATAAAGTTGACAAAAGTTGAGTTTGAAACACCTAATGGCATCCACTCTATAGTTAAAAAGTACACCAATATTATTATGGCGATAAGAATATTGATATAATTTGCTGTTTTTTCTGAATAGGGTAATTTAATTCTTCCGTTAAAAAGGCTTCGTTCCGGAACTTGTGTTAAAATATTATTGAGACCAAAAGCAATTAATGAAATGGCTATGATGCTTCCGTAAGCTATTAGAAAAACAATTCCCAAACCAATTAAGATACCGTTAAAGATTCTGTTTGTTCTTTTTTTATTAATTTTAATAGAAAACATAACCTGTGCTAAAGCCGGAATAAACATAATCCCGATAAAGAGTGCAGAAACAAGTGCAAATGTTTTGGTCCAAGCCAAAGGTCTAAACAACTTACCCTCAGATGCTTGCATTGCAAAAACAGGTAAGAAACTCACAACCGTAGTGGCTAACGCTGTAATAATAGCTGAAGCTACCTCAACGGTTGCAAAATAAATTACTTGTACCAGTCTTTTTCCTCTTACATCTTTGTTTTCGGGCATTTCGAGATGCCTGACTATATTTTCGGTAAAAACTATGCCCACATCGATCATAACTCCAATAGCAATAGCAATACCTGAAAGGGCAACAATATTGGCATCTACACTAAAATATTTCATTAATATAAACGTCATCAACACTCCTACCGGTAATATGCTTGAGATTAAAATAGAAGCTCTAAGGTTTAATACCAAAACAAGAACTACCAGAATGCTTATCAATATTTCATGAGAGAGTGCCGACTCTAAGGTTCCTAATGTTTCTTGAATTAAGCCGGAGCGGTCATAAAAAGGGACGATGGTAATTTTTGAAACGGTTCCGTCTGCCAATGTTTTTTGAGGTAATCCCGGTGCTACTTCTTCTATTTTCTTTTTTAAATTTTGAATTACTTCTTGCGGGTTTGCTCCATAACGGGCTACCACAACTCCTCCAACTGCTTCTACGCCACTTTTGTCCAATCCTCCTCTACGGGTTGCCGGACCAAATTGAATTTTGGCTACTTGTTTTAATAAAATAGGAACATTATTTTTTACAGAAACAACACTTTCTTCCAGATCTTTCAAACTTTTAATGTAGCCCAGTCCGCGTACTAAATATTCGGCTCTATTAAACTCAATGGTACGCGCTCCAATATCCAGATTACTGTTTTTAACAGCATTCATTATCATTGTGATATTCACATTGTTAGCTTTCATTGCATCGGGATCGATATCGATTTGATATTCTTTTAAAAACCCGCCGATTGAAGCGACTTCAGACACACCTTCGGTTGCGGTTAAATAATAGCGAACATAAAAATCTTGTATGGTTCTAAGTTCTTGCGGATCCCATCCACCTGTAGGTTTTCCGGTTTTGGGGTCGCGTCCTTCTAATGTGTACCAATACACCTGCCCTAAAGCAGTAGCATCGGGTCCTAATGCCGGTGTAACCTCTGCCGGAACCGTACCGGGAGGTAACGAATTTAGTTTTTCAAGAATCCGAGTTCGACTCCAATAAAAATCTACATCATCTTCAAAAATGATATAAATACTGGATAATCCGAAAATAGAATTACTCCTAATGGTTTTTACACCGGGAATACCCAATAAGGCAGTAGTTAACGGATATGTGATTTGATCTTCAATATCTTGAGGCGATTGTCCCATCCATTCGGTAAAGACAATCTGTTGGTTTTCTCCAATATCCGGTATGGCATCTACCGGAACAGGATTTCGCTCGATTATAGAAGTTTCCCAGTTAAAAGGAGCTGTAACATAACCGCCAATTATAAAAGCAATAAGCAGAATAAATGTGATTAGCTTGTTTTCTAAAAAGTAACGAATGATTTTGTTAAGCATATAATTTTAATTTGATTTTGTAAGTAATTCTTTACTAAGTAAAACTTTCTCTATTAAATAAATAACAGAGAATTAAATGTGTAACCTTGCACAACCAAGAGTACAACGCTACGTTTTACTATAAAATCAAATTAAAAAAACCTCGTTAAGTAACTGAATATCCTTGACGACCGGAGGAGGAGTGTAATATTTAAAAGAAACTACGCGTTCTTGAGAACTTTCAAAAAGATTTACATACGTATATACGTACGAAATGATAAAGAGTTGTTGGTCTACAGATAAATCTTGAATAGAGGTAAGTTGTAGTTCTTTCTCACCTTGAAAAGTAATTTGTTCTTCATCACAACAGTTGCTTTTAAAAGAAGTTTCAGGACAGTCTTTGTCCATAATTATATCCATCCCACAACTTTTTGCTTGTGAAAAAACTGAAACATCAACCAAAGAATCTCCACAAAAATGCATATCTATAGTAAACGACATAGTAGAAAATAAAACTACCAGTGTCATAAAACAAGCGGTTATTTTGTGCAAAAATTCTTTCATTCCAACCGCAAATTTACAAATAAATTTTTCAAACTACTATAAAGATTTGTTAAAAAACCTCCGGTAGATTCGACAAGGCAACCGTAACACTTCAAAAAAATGGTTTTCTTTTCAAAATTTTAACACATTTCTCATTAATAATTTAACCTCTATAATTTAAAGAACAAAACAATCGAGCATTAAATATTTAAAAAATAAACACGTCATTTTCTTAAAATATTAAATAAAAACCGGCATCATCAAAAATTTATTTTATGTACCAAATG
>JALWKK010000067.1 GCA_027081505.1 Flavobacteriaceae bacterium | reverse complement strand
ATCATTGGTTTTAAAAAGGGTTATAAAACCATCTTGGGAGAACGCGGTATTACCTTAAGTGGTGGACAAAAACAACGATTGTCTATTGCTCGAGCTATTATTAAAAACCCAAAAATACTCCTCTTAGATGATTGCCTTTCCGCCGTAGATACGCAAACCGAAGAAAAAATTCTACACCATTTAACTTCGGTTACAAAAAACAAAACAACACTTATAGTAAGCCACCGAATTTCAACCGTAAAAAATGCAGATAATATTATTGTATTAAAAAAAGGTGAAATCATCCAGCAAGGCACTCATAATGAGCTGGTAAACCAAGAAGGATACTACAAAGAATTATATACAAAACAACTATTAGAAAAAGAAAGTTGAAAATTTGTTGGCATATTTATATTTTTTTTAGATTTTTGGCTACATTAAAACTTTAAAACTTTTTTTATTATGAGTGATCAGCAAATGTCGGAACGAGAAGAGATAAACTCAAAAGTAATGCGTGCCGGAAGACGCACCTACTTTTTTGACGTAAGAGCCACAAAGGCCGGAGATTATTATCTTACCATCACCGAGAGTAAGAAATTTACAAACGAAGACGGTTCGTACTTTTACAAAAAACACAAAATCTATCTTTATAAAGAAGATTTTTCTGAGTTTAAAGATAATTTAAACGAAATGATGGATTTTATTATTGCCGAAAAAGGCGAAGAAGTAATCAGCGAACGTCACCAAAAGGATTACAAACGTGAAGAAACACCTGTTTCCGAAACACAAGAACCGGTAAGTGAAAACACTACACAAGAAGAAACACCAACATCTAATTTTACAGACGTAGAGTTTGATGATATTTAAAGTATACGAACTCTTATAATTTAACAATCCGCTTCTATAAACTGAAGCGGATTTTTTTTACTTTTAGATTTTTAAAATTCCAATCATGAAATACACCGCTATTTTTCTTCTTTTCTACTTGCAATTAGCAACCTCACAAACCTATCATGCTAATTTAGACTATTACCTTCCTAACGATGTAACCTATGATGCATCCATACCTACTCCCCAAGAAATAATTGGTTTTCAAGTTGGTGACTGGCACGTTACCCATGACAAAGTGGTAAACTATATGTACGCACTTGCAAAGGCAAGTGACCGTATTACCTTAGAAAACAGAGGATATACATACGAAGGAAGACCTCTTTTATTATTAACCATTACTTCACCTAAGAACCATAAAAACATTGAGCAAATAAGAAAACAACACCTAGCACTAACCGAAAAAACCATAGATGAAAATACCCTAAAAAATCTTCCAAGCGTTTTGTATCAAGGTTTCTCAATTCACGGAAACGAACCCAGTGGTGCTAACGCAGCCATGTTAGTGGCATATTACCTAGCTGCTGCCCAAGGAGCCGAAATAAACACACTTTTAAACAATGTAGTAGTTCTTTTTGATCCCAGCTACAATCCGGACGGACTACAACGTTTTGCCTATTGGGCAAACAGCAATAAAAGTAAAAATATTAATCCCGATCCAAACGATAGAGAATACCACGAAGTATGGCCCGGTGGAAGAACCAACCATTATTGGTTTGATATGAATCGAGACTGGCTCCCTGTACAACTTCCCGAAAGTAAAGCAAGAATAAAAACCTTTCACCAATGGTATCCCAATGTGTTAACCGACCATCATGAAATGGGAACCAACGCTACTTTTTTCTTTCAACCCGGAATCCCTTCAAGAACCCATCCACTTACACCCAAACGCAACCAAGAGTTAACCGAACTAATTGCACAATTTCACGCTAATGCTTTTAATAAAACAGGTTCGTTGTATTATACAAAAGAAAGTTACGATGACTTTTACTACGGAAAAGGCTCTACGTTTCCCGATATTAACGGCGGAATAGGTATTTTGTTTGAACAAGCATCCTCTCGAGGACACGCACAAGAAAGCGATAACGGAATTATAACTTTTCCGTACACCATAAAGAATCAATTTACCGTAGCACTTTCAACCTTAGAAGCAGTAAAAACTTTACGAAACGAATTACTATCGTACAAACAAAACTTTTATAAAAATGCTAGAAACGAAAATAACAAAGGTGCTTATCTACTTGGCGATTCAGATACCGATAAGTTGTTTGAGTTGGCTACTATTTTAAAACAACACGATATTAAAATTTATAACCCTTCAAAAGACATTTCTGCTAACGGAATCTCTTTCAAAAAAGAAAAGAGTTATGTAATTCCTAAAAACCAAAAACAATCCCGATTGCTAAAAGCGATGTTTGAAAAAAGAACTAAGTTTAAAGACAGTTTGTTTTACGATGTAAGTGCTTGGAGTTTACAACTTGCTTTTAATATCGACTTTTCAGAAACAACTTCAAGTATTGCTTTAGGTAATGAGATTTCAGATTTAAAACCGGTTAAAAGAAATTTACCCAAACAATCAAACTATGCCTATTTACTTAACTGGAACACTTATTACGCACCCAAAGCACTTTCGATGTTGTTAGAAAAAGGCATTCGGGTAAAGGTAGGTTTTAAACCATTTAAAATCGAAAATAAGTTCTATGACTACGGAACCATCCTAATTCCGGTACAAAATCAAAAACAGGATGCAACACAATTATTTCAACTTATAAAAAAGGTTGCTCAAGAAAGTAACTGCGAAATTACCGGAGTTGCAACCGGATTAACAGAAGGTATTGATTTAGGTAGCAATCTTTTTAAAACACTTCGACCACCTAAAGTGGCATTACTGGTTGGTAACGGAATTACGCCATATGACGCCGGAGAAATTTGGCATTTATTCGATCAACGATTCGATATAAAAATCACCAAATTGGATACTCAAAACTTTGAATATATAGATTTAAATCGTTATACCACCTTAATTATTCCTAATGCTTGGGGTAGTTTAAATAAAGACTTTGCAGAAAAAATAAAAACTTGGGTTAGAAACGGAGGCGTAGTTATAGGCTACCGAAACATAGGAAAATGGTTTGTTAAAAATAATTTTTTTAAAGCTAAATTTTTATCAAAAAAGGATAGTGCATCAACTATTCGGTATGAAGAGAAAAGAAATTATTTTGGCGCACAAGTCATTGGCGGAGCTATTTTTAACACAAAGCTGGACCGTTCGCACCCCATTGCATTTGGATATTCAAAATACAACCTTCCGGTTTTTAGAAACACTACCCTGTTTTTGGAACCGGACAAAGATAGTTTTAACAATCCTATAAAATACACCAATAACCCATTACTTAGCGGATATATTTCCAAAAAAAATCTATCGCTACTCAAAAATACGGCAATGTTTAAAGTGGAAAGTCTTGGTAAAGGAAAAGTTATCTATTTTACAGACAACACCAATTTTAGAGCGTTTTGGTACGGGACGAATAAACTATTGATGAACGCTGTATTTTTTGGTGATAAAATGTAGAACAATCGCAAAGAAATACGTTATGCAAGACCAATTTTACTCCTATTGACAAGCTGTTGGTGATAACATTTATCAAGCCAATATTATTTACAATTTATAAGCCCAAGTTTCAAATACCGACAATGCCGGGTACAACCACAGTAGCTACAAAAAAGCCGTATCTTTTTCACACTCAACAATTAATACCAATTTTTAATATAAAATAGTCCGAAACTATTTTAATATTTTAGATTGATTAATACCGTTACAGAATGAAAATAGTTTAATGAGATATCTTGAAATTGAACTATATTGAATTCGTATTCGGTATTAAAATACGTAATATCTATTTTTTTTTTAAGATTATCGATTAACATATTTACTATGTAGCCGTATTAGAAAATATAAGAAACCAAGGGCATACCCAAAGAAGCTATGG
>JALWKK010000066.1 GCA_027081505.1 Flavobacteriaceae bacterium | reverse complement strand
AGTAACGGCAAATTCTACAATTGAAAAAATCAATAAAATAAAAAATCAATTAGAAATAACTATTGAAAAGGTTAAAGAAAAAGCTCCGAAAATTTATCGAAAAGAATTGATAGAATTGCTTTTTGAGCAACCTTATTCAAAAATAGAATTTGTAGTTGATAAATTAAAAGTTGAAAGAAAAGCAGCATCAAGATATTTAAAAAGTCTTGAACATATTGGCGTTTTAAAATCGGAAAAAACAGGAAGAGAAAACTTATATTTAAACACCGAATTGATAGAAATATTAAAACACTAAGCAGGACAATGTAAAAGAAATAGTAGTAAACCTGCCGGTAGGTAGGTATGAACTTTGTAGTCTGCAACAACATTAACAGTAACTTGAAAAAAAACGAGTTTAGCGGTCGGCTACTATTCTTATACAAGACCGATAAAACACAAGCCGACTCTATTTTGTATTTAGAAAACAAGAAACTCTACAGTAAATCATCTGCAGCACTACACATAGCCAAACATCTTAACGGAGGTTACCCGAGACTATTTGGGTTTATAATTGTTCCAAAATTTATTCGTAATTTTGCATACGATTATATAGCAAAAAACCGATACAAATGGTATGGCAAAAAACAAGAACGTATGATTCCTACTCCCGAGATTAAATCTAAATTTATAGCGTAATCTGCTTTTGGCACACTCTTTGAAAAACCTTTCCGAAAACCAACAATTATGAAAAAATTACTATTACTTACTTTACTGTTTACCGCAACCATAACCAGCGCGCAAACCTATTTTAACAATATTGAAATTTACTCGGATAACGGTGAGCGATTCACCGTGTTTTTAAACAACGTACAACAGCACGAATTTGCCGAAAACAATGTTGCCATTACCGGGCTGGATGCTCCTGCCTACGGTTTAAAAATTGTTTTTGAAAACCCAAACAGTAAAAACATCGACAAAACGCTTTATTTACCCGAAGGACAAAATAGCCTAACTTATAAAATAATTGAAAAAAAAGGAAAAAAGAAATTGCGAATCGTATCTATGGTAGATCACCTATCTGAAATCATTCCTACCCAAACCAGAAGAGTTGTAGTCTATAACCCCAATCCCGTGTTTTCTCAAACTACCACAACCACTACTACTTCCGGAGTTGGAAATCCCGATAACGTATCGGTAGGCATCTCTGTAGGAGGAGTAAATATGGATGTAAATGTAAACACAGGAAATAATGGTGTTTACACAGAAACCACAACGACAACTACCACCACAACCGTTGGAGGCGGAATAGATGACCATTATATTATGGAAGGTTACAACGGACCCTATGGTTGTCCTTGGCCTATGAGTGAAGCCGATTTTAGACAAGCATTACACACCATAAAATCTAAAACCTGGGACGACACAAGACTTAGCATCGCAAAGCAAGTGGTTGCTGCCAACTGTTTATTTGCAGACCAAGTACGGGATATTGTGAATTTATTTGATTGGGAAGATAAAAAATTAGAGTTTGCAAAATTTGCATACGATTATACTTACGATACCGGAAACTATTTTAAAGTTGCACAAGCTTTTGAATGGGAAGACTCTATTGAAGAACTAAATGAGTATATTAACACACACTAAGAAATAAGGACGCTCTTTTTAACCTGCAAGATGTATTATTTTGCAGGTTTTTTTATAAAATTTTAAGTCCGTTTTTTACTTTGGCATCAGGCTGAAGGAGTGTAACTTCATCTTCATTTACTGCACCTAACACTAAACATTCACTCATAAAATTAGCTATTTGTTTAGGCGGAAAATTAACTACAGCTACAATTTGTTTACCCAATAAAACATCAGGTGTATACAGACGCGAAATTTGTGCCGAGGTTTTTTTTATTCCTATAGATTCACCAAAATCTATGTGCAATTTAAACGACGGATTTCTTACTTCGGGAAAAGTTTCAACATGTATAATTGTTCCTACGCGCATTTCTACTTTTACAAAATCTTCCCAAGATAAATTGTTCATTGTTTTCTAAATTAGTTGTAACTTTCGGTTGGTTTTTCACACTAATATATAAAATAATAAAGTATGGCAGTTACTCCTTCCAATAATTTACCAATGGGCATAAAGGCTCCAGATTTCTCGCTTCCTGATGTAGTTTCCGGTAATATTTACTCTCTTCAAGATTTAAAAGGCGAAAAAGGCACTGTTATTATGTTTATTTGTAACCACTGCCCGTTTGTAAAACATGTAAATGATGAATTGGTAAGAACAGCCAACGATTATAGTGTACAAGGCTTTGGTTTTATTGCAATAAACAGTAACGATGTAAGCAAATACCCGGAAGATTCGCCTGAGAATATGTACGAAACGGCTTTTAAAAACAAATATCCTTTCCCGTATCTTTTTGACGAAACACAGGAAGTAGCAAAATCTTACCAAGCTGCCTGCACTCCGGATTTTTATGTTTTCGATAGCGATTTAAAATTGGTTTACCACGGACAATTAGACGAATCGCGTCCCGGTAATACCATTCCTGTAAACGGAAGAGATCTGCGAGAAGCACTGGATTATATTTTAAGTAACCATCCGCAACGGAAAAATCAAAAACCCAGTATTGGATGCAGTATTAAATGGAAATCGTGAAGTAATAGTAACGCTGTTATCGCATCGCGTGGGTTACAGAAAAAAAAGAAGAACTACTTTAGAAGGTAGTTTTTTACTCCAAAAACCGCTCAAAACCACCTCCAAAACCCCGCTGCCGCACGATTGCATCGTGTGGTAGATTCCCCGCTGGTGCGCGATTGTATCGCGTTCCTATTCCAAATAAATCTATTAACAAAGGCTTCATTTTCCGACGACAAGCGATTTTATCAAGGCTGTCGCATTTGGTTTTTAGTATAAACGCAACCAATGCGAGTTATACATAAATTAACCAAACTTATACAATAAATTAACTGTAAATAAGTACTTTTGCAAACTATGATAAAAAACGGCGATTGTATAGAGGTTTACGGAGCTAAGGTTCATAACTTAAAAGATATAGACATATCGATTCCCAGAGAACAATTAGTTGTTATTACCGGTCTTTCGGGAAGTGGAAAATCATCGCTTGCTTTCGATACAATTTATGCCGAAGGACAACGTCGATATATAGAGACTTTTTCTGCCTATGCCAGACAATTTTTAGGAAGTTTAGAACGTCCCGATGTAGATAAAATTGAAGGTCTCTCGCCCGTTATTGCAATCGAACAAAAAACAACCGGGAAAAATCCGCGCTCTACCGTTGGTACCATCACCGAAATTTACGACTTCCTTCGTTTGCTTTTTGCTCGTACCGCCGATGCTTACAGCTATAATACCGGCGAAAAAATGGTATATTATACCGACGAAAAGATACAAGAACTCATACTCAAAGATTATAACAATAAGAAAGTAAGTATCCTGGCTCCCGTTGTTCGCTCCCGAAAAGGACATTACCGCGAACTCTTTGAGCAAATTGCAAAACAAGGATTTTTAAAAGTACGTATTGATGGTGAAATAAGGGACATAATAAAAGGAATGAAGATAGACCGTTATAAAACGCACGATATTGAGATTGTGATAGATAGAATGGTCGTTTCAGAGCAAAGTAAATCACACAACAGATTATCCGAAACCATTATCACAGCTATGTATCACGGCAACGACGTATTAATGGTTTTAAATAACGAAACCAACGAGGTACGCTATTTTAGCAGGGCTTTAATGTGTCCGTCAAGCGGAATATCCTACCCCAAACCCGAACCAAATAATTTTTCATTTAACTCTCCCAAAGGAATGTGTCCTAAATGTAAAGGACTTGGCGAATTATATGAGGTGAATTTAGATAAAGTAATTCCTAACAAACAGCTTTCAATTAATCAAGGTGCTATTTCACCTTTGGGCAAAAAAAAGCAAAGTTGGATGTTTAAACAATTAGAAATTATTGCGCAACGATACAACTTTAAACTCAATGATGCTTTTGAAAAAATTCCTAAAAAAGCAGTTGATATTATTTTATACGGAGCAAATGAAAAATTTGAAGTTACTTCTAAAACACTTGGTATTACTCGAAGTTATAAAATAGATTTTGAAGGCATCGTAACCTTTTTAAACAATACATTTCAAGAAAATAGCTCAAAATCCTTACAGCGTTGGGCAAAAGAGTATACGGATAAAATTTTGTGTACTGCCTGTAACGGTTCAAGACTTAAAAAAGAATCACTCTATTTTAAAATCAATAATAAAAATATAGCCGAATTGGCTTCAATGGATATTGAAGAGCTATCCCTCTGGTTTAAAAAACTACCTAAAAAATTATCAAAAAAGCAAAATACCATTGCCTCCGAAATTATCAAAGAAGTCTCTACCCGACTTCAATTTTTACTCGATGTAGGGCTTAATTACCTCTCATTAAACCGTAGTGCTAAAACACTTTCGGGAGGCGAATCGCAACGCATTAGACTTGCCACTCAAATAGGTTCGCAATTGGTAGGTGTGCTGTATATTTTGGACGAACCCAGTATCGGATTACACCAACGAGACAATGAACGATTAATTAAATCGCTTGTAAAACTAAAAAACTTGGGTAACTCCATTATTGTGGTAGAACACGATAAAGATATGATCGAAAAAGCCGATCATGTTATAGACATAGGTCCCGGAGCAGGAAAAAACGGTGGTAAAATCGTATCGAAAGGAACACCGAAAGAAATAAAAAAACAGCATACACTCACCGCACAATACCTAACCGGAAAAAAGGAAATAAAAATCCCCGATAATCGCAGAAGCGGAAACGGAAAAACACTAACTTTGCAAGGAGCAACCGGACATAATTTAAAAAATGTAACCGTTTCTTTCCCGTTAGGAACCATGATTGGTGTAACCGGAGTTTCCGGAAGCGGAAAATCGTCGCTTATAAACGAAACCTTATATCCTATATTAAACACACATTTTTATAGAGCAGTAAAAAAACCGCTTCCCTACAAAGCAATTAAAGGGTTAAAAAACATCGACAAAGTAATCGATATTAACCAAGCACCTATTGGTCGCACACCTCGATCGAATCCGGCTACCTATACCGGCGTTTTTTCAGAAATAAGAAACTTGTTTGCAAAAACTCCCGAAGCTGCCATTCGCGGTTACAAACCGGGCAGGTTTAGTTTTAATGTTACAGGTGGAAGGTGTGAAACTTGCAAAGGTGGCGGACTTAGAGTTATAGAAATGAATTTTCTTCCCGATGTATATGTTGAGTGCGAAACCTGCCAAGGAAAACGCTTCAATAGAGAAACCCTCGAAATTAAATACAAAGGAAAATCTATTTTTGATGTCTTGGAAATGACCATAAACGAAGCCTGCAATTTTTTTGAGCATATTCCTAAAATTTATCGAAAACTAAAAACCATTAAAGATGTAGGTCTCGGCTACATAACACTCGGGCAACAATCTACCACACTATCGGGAGGTGAGGCACAACGCATAAAATTAGCCGCCGAGCTTTCTAAAAGAGATACCGGAAACACCTTTTATATTTTAGACGAACCCACCACCGGATTGCATTTTGAAGATATTAGAATTTTATTAAAAGTACTTCAAAAATTAGTTGACAAAGGAAACACCGTGCTTATCATCGAACATAATCTTGACGTAATTAAAACCGTAGATTACATTATTGACATTGGACCCGAAGGAGGTAAAAAAGGAGGTAAAATACTTGCCAAAGGCACACCGGAAGAAATAATAAACAACAAAAAAAGCTTCACGGCAAAGTTTCTTAAAAAAGAGCTATCTTAGCAGGCTTTTTAAAAAACACAATTTTAACCTTTATGAGAAACGAGACAAAACCAAAAAATTGGACAGAAGTTAAATCAAACGACTCTTGGGCGATTTTTAAGATTATGGGAGAGTTTGTAAACGGATATGAAAAATTAAGCCGAATCGGACCCTGTGTATCCATATTTGGATCTGCCCGTACAAAACCCGACCATCCTTATTATAAATTAGCCGAACGAATTGCAAAAAAAATTACCGAAAACGGCTACGGAGTTATTACCGGAGGCGGTCCCGGAATCATGGAAGCCGGAAACAAAGGAGCGCATCTTGCCGGAGGAACTTCGGTTGGATTAAATATTACACTACCCTTTGAGCAACACGACAATCCCTATATAGATAGCGACAAAAGTATTGATTTTGATTACTTCTTTGTTCGAAAAGTAATGTTTGTAAAATACTCCCAAGGATTTGTAGTAATGCCGGGAGGATTTGGTACATTAGACGAATTTTTTGAAGCATTAACACTTATCCAAACCCATAAAATTGAAAAATTCCCCATTATTTTAGTCGGGACCGAATTTTGGAAAGGCTTATTGGATTGGACAAAAAAAACCTTACTGAACGAAGCTCAGAATATAAGCCCGGAAGATTTGGATTTAATACACTTGGTTGACACCGAAGACGAAGTTTTGGAAGTACTCAACGAATTTTATAAAAAATACAACTTAAGCCCCAATTTTTAATACTTATAACTCCGAAAAAATGAAAATTAAACTTATTAGTTTATTGTTGGTACTATTTGCTAATATGGCAGTAGCACAACAAACCATTAATGTTATGTTTTATAATTTATTAGAGTTTCCCATCAGCCCTCCGGGTGGAAGAGATGTTATTCTAAAAAACATATTAAACGAATTTGAGCCTGACATTTTTATGGTATGCGAATTGCAAAATGAAACCGGTGCCGATATGATTTTAAACACATCCCTTAACGACGAAGGTATCGATTTTGAAAGAGCCGAATTTGTTTTAAACCAATCCGGTGCTTCCAACCTGCAACAACTTCTTTTTTACAGAAGCACAATGTTTTCGTTAGAAAGCCAAGAAATAATTACCACATCGGTGAGAGATATAAATAAATATATTTTAAAACTTAACACCACAGACCAACAGACAGACCCTATTTACTTGTATGTCTATATAGCTCACCTAAAATCAAGTCAAGGAACGGCAAATCAAAATTTACGTTTGGAAATGATGTATGAATTTACAGATGATTTGGCAACAATTCCGGCAAATAGTTTCGTTATTTTTGGAGGTGATTACAATCTTTACACTTCTTCCGAACCCGCTTACCAAGAACTTCTGGATGTTACCAATGCAATTGTTATGAAAGACCCCGCAGATATGCCGGGAAGTTGGAATAATAATGAAAATTTCCAAATTATTCATACACAAAGCACGCGCATTCAAGCCGGAAGCGCAGGCGCAGGAGGAGGTCTGGACGATAGATTTGATTTTATTACCTTTTCCGAAAATTTTGAAACAAACAGCACATTATACTATATACCGGATACCTATAAATCTTTTGGAAATAACGGAAACTGTTTTAACAAAAACATTAGTAGCGCAACTTGTACAGGAGAGTTTTCACAGACACTACGAAACAATTTATACAGTATGAGCGACCATCTGCCGGTAGTATTGCAGTTAGAAACTACCAAAGAATTTGTCTTAACCAATACAGATTTTACAGTTGATAAAACAGTCATTATTCAAAAAAATCCGGTTGAAAATTATTTGATTATTTCTTCAAATCAAGTGAGTTTAAGCACAATTACTTTGTATAATATGATGGGACAAGTTGTAAGACACGTATCGCAAACCGATGATTCAAACACTGTTTCTGTAGATGTTTCCGGTCTATCTTCCGGTTTGTATTATGTTACAACCAATATTTTGGGAAGTACACCGTTAAAATTTATTAAAAAATAATTTTTCTGAAAACGGCTAGTTACATCATATTATTTCTTTTTGGTATTCAGTTGCAGGCACAGCACACTATTAATATTGATGCGAAGCTAATTCCTGAAAAACAACTACTTAATATTACTCAAGAAATTGAATTTATTAACTCGTCTAACAAGATACTAAACGAAATTTATCTTAACGATTGGGCAAATAGTTTTTCGAGTAAAACAACAGCTCTGGCAGAACGATTTACCGATGATTTTATAAATGCCTTCCACTTTGAAAAAGACAAAGAACGAGGAAGAACTAACATTTTCAACATTTCAAATACCAATCTAAAAAAACTTTCGTGGCAACGAGAAAAAACAGACATCATTAAGGTAACACTTGATAAACCGCTACTTCCTTCTCAAAGCTACACGCTAAAATTAATATATAGTGTAAAATTGCCAAAAGACAAATACACTCGGTACGGGGTAACCAAAAATAACGAATATAAATTGCGATATTGGTATATTTCGCCGGCTGTTTTTGACGGAACTTGGCACGCATTTAGCAATAAAAACACAGACGATTTTTACTTGTCTCCTTCTACATTTTCCGTTTCGATAACCATTCCGGAAGAATATTCGGTGATTTCTAACTTAGATAATATAAAAGAAGAAGATAATGCCTTAAAAACCATAAAACTTTACGGAGAAAAACGCAACAAAGCATTATTATATTTGCTTAAAAAAAACACTTTTGAAACCATAGAAACCGATAAAGTTACGGTGATAACCAACTACAAAGACAATAAAATAACTCCCACAATTAAAGCTTTAACAATAGATAGAATCGTTCATTTTTTAAACGATAAACTAGGTGATTATCCGTTTAAAAAAATATTATCTACTAACGAAGCATATAAAAACAGTCCTGTGTACGGACTTAATCAGTTACCCGATTTTATTAGTCCGTTTCCGGATGGTTTTGAATACAACTTGGCACAACTTAAAACCATTTCAAGAGCTTATTTAGAAAACACGTTGCAAATAAATCTACGAAAAGAAGGTTGGTTGGTAGGAGCTATACAAATCTATCTTATGATGGAATATGTAGACGCTTATTATCCAAATATAAAATTGTTAGGAAATATGAGCAATCTGTGGGTAATAAATTGGTCGCACGCTTCAAAGTTGTCGTTTAACGACCAATATGCTTTTTTATGCCTTAACATGACGCGCAACAATCTTCACCAAGCACTCACTACACAGCGTGATTCATTGTTAAAATTTAATAAAAATATTGCAAACGATTACTACGGCGGAATTGGACTTAGATATTTATCGGATTATGCCGAAAAAAATACTGTAGATAAAAGTATTAAAGATTTTTATACCCAATTTAAACTAAAACCGACTTCTGCAAAAGATTTTAAAAAAATTCTGGCAAAAAATGCTCCCGTATCAGTTGATTGGTTTTTTGATAGCTACATAAAATCCAGAAATACAATCGATTTTAAAATAAAAAAAGTAAAAAGAGAAGGCGATTCTTTAAAAGTTGAAGTGTTTTGCAAACGCAAAAACAAAACACCGGTATCGCTGTACGGATTAAATAAAAAACAAATTGTCTTTAAAAAATGGATTGCTCCCATAGATAGTACTTCTACCGTTACCGTACCCGCAAAAGAAATCACAAAATTATCTTTAAATTATGAAGGCATCATTCCCGAAATTAACCGAAGAAACAATTTTAAAAACTTAGATGGCGTTTTAAACAAACCACTTCAATTAAGGCTGTTTAAAGATATTGAAGACCCCAACTACAACCAATTGTTTATGATGCCTGTTTACAGATATAACCTTTACGACGGATTAACATTGGGTGCCAAATTTTACAACAAAACTTTCCTTAGAAAGCCCATTCATTATAAAATTTCTCCACATTACGGATTGCGTTCCAAAACACTGGTAGGAGCTGCTTCTTTCTTATTTACTCAAAACATAGAAAAAGGACCTTTGTTTAAAATTAATTATGGCGTGTCAGGAAATTACTTTTCGTATGATGCAGATTTATTTTATAAACGCTTTAGCCCGTATATTACATTTGCTTTTAGAAACAAAGACTTGCGAAATAATGAAAAACGCTACCTAAACATCAGGTACGTAAGTGTAAGCAGAGATAAAAACTCGTTAATCACCAATCAAGAACCTAACTACAATGTGTTTAACATTCAATACGTATATAAAAATCCGAACTTGATAAATTATTTTAAAAATAGTTTTGATTTTCAGATTTCCAAAACTTTCAGTAAAGTTTCTACTACATTAGAATATCGAAAATTATTACTAAGCAATAGGCAAATTAACCTTCGCCTTTTTGCCGGTTTGTTTTTGTATAACAACAACGATGCAAGTAATAATTATTTTAGTTTTGCTTTAGATCGCCCTACCGACTATATGTTTGACTATGACTACTATGGAAGAAGTGAAGATACCGGAGTTTTTAGTCAACAAATAATAATTGCCGAAGGAGGATTTAAATCCAAACTGCAACCCGCTTTTGCCAACAGTTGGATGCTAACGGGAAATGCCAGTACAAATATTTGGAACTGGATTTACGCCTATGGCGATGCCGGAATAGTTTACAACAAAAATCAAAGTACTAAATTTGTTTATGATACCGGAATTCGATTAAGCTTAGTGGCAGATTATTTCGAAATATTTTTCCCTATCTACTCCAATCTGGGATGGGAACCCGGATTGCCTAATTATGACCAAAGAATACGCTTTATTGTAACACTAAGCCCCGAAACTTTATTGGGATTGTTTACCAGAAAGTGGTATTAATCAATTTTTTTCTTTTTTTTTGAAAACCACAAAATAACTCCATGAGAAATCCGACAGCTATCGGATGAACTATATTGATTTTGTATTCGGTATAACAACCTTTAACCACTTAATCATAGGACTTTTCTACCTGTTTTTCAAAATAGTAGCTGTTTCAACCTAAAATTCATTAATAAACACTACTTTTGCACGCGCTAAAAGCAAACCTTATGAAGATTAAAAACATTGCCATAATAGCTCACGTTGACCACGGGAAAACAACTTTGGTAGATAAAATTATGCACCATTGTAGCCTGTTTAGAGAAAACGAAAACAAAGGCGAACTAATACTCGATAATAACGACCTGGAACGAGAAAGAGGTATTACCATTACTTCAAAAAATGTTTCGGTGGTTTATAAAGACACTAAAATTAATATTATAGATACGCCCGGTCACGCCGACTTTGGAGGTGAAGTTGAACGCGTGCTAAATATGGCAGACGGAGTTTTACTGTTGGTAGATGCCTTTGAAGGTCCTATGCCACAAACCCGTTTTGTATTGCAAAAAGCATTATTGCTGGGGTTAAAACCGTGTGTGGTAATCAACAAAGTTGATAAAGAAAATTGTTCTCCGGATGAGGTTCACGAAGCTGTTTTTGATTTAATGTTTGAATTGGGAGCAGAAGAATGGCAGCTAGACTTTCCTACTGTATATGGCTCGGCAAAACACAATTGGATGACTGAAGATTGGGAAAAGCCTACCAAAACCATCGAACCTCTTTTAGATATGGTACTGGAACATGTTCCCTCTCCCGTAGTTGTAGACGGAAACGTACAAATGTTAATTACTTCACTAGATTATTCATCATTTACAGGAAGAATTGCCATAGGTAGACTTCACAGAGGGACGCTGAAAGAAAATATGCAAGTTGCATTAGTAAAACGCAACGGAACAATTAAAAAAACTAAAATAAAAGAGCTCCACACCTTTGAAGGTCTGGGTCGTAAAAAAGTTAAAGAAGTAAAAGCCGGTGATATTTGTGCTTTAGTAGGACTGGAAGATTTTGAAATCGGCGATTCGGTTTGTGATATCGAAAACCCTGAAAGTCTAGCTACGATTGCTATAGATGAACCTACAATGAGCATGCTATTTACCATTAATGATTCACCATTTTTTGGAAAAGACGGAAAATTTGTAACCTCAAGACACATTAAAGAACGTCTTGAACGCGAACTGGAAAAAAATCTGGCGTTACGTGTAGAAGCGACAGATAGTGCCGATAAATTTATGGTTTTTGGTAGAGGCGTGTTACATCTTTCGGTTTTAATTGAAACAATGCGAAGAGAAGGATACGAACTTCAAATAGGCCAACCACAAGTAATTATTAAGGAAATAGACGGTGTAAAGTGCGAACCCGTAGAAGAACTCACCATAGATTTACCCGAAGAAGTAAGCGGAAGAGCCATAGATATAGTAACCATTCGTAAAGGCGAAATGATTAGTATGGAAGCAAAAGGCGACCGTATGGTATGTACTTTTTTAATTCCGTCACGAGGTATTATCGGGCTACGTAATCAGCTTCTTACAGCAACTGCAGGAGAAGCCATTATGACCCATCGTTTTTTTGAATATCAACCTGTAAAAGGAGGCATTCCCGAAAGACAAAATGGTTCGTTAGTCTCTATGGAAAACGGAAAAGCCATTCCTTATTCTATTGATAAACTTCAAGAGCGCGGGCGGTTTTTTGTAGATCCGGGAGAAGATATTTACGAAGGGCAAGTAATTGGAGAAAACAGTCGCCAAGACGATATGGTGGTAAATGTTACTAAAACAAAAAAATTGAGTAACGTTCGTTCTTCTGGAGCAGATGATAAAGCTCGTATTGTTCCTGCTATAAAATTCTCTTTGGAAGAAGCTTTAGAGTACATTCAAAAAGATGAATATGTTGAAGTTACACCTAACCATCTTCGGTTACGTAAAATTTTATTAAAAGAAGTAGATAGAAAAAGAGCAAAATAAATCAATATGTTCGGATTACCTTTGGTTGAAATTATAGGATATCTTGCAATGGCAACGTTGCTTGTTTCCTTTATGATGAAAGACGTTACCAAGTTACGAATTATTAACAGCGTAGGATGTTTTTTATTTGTTGTTTATGGTTTTATGCTTCACACATCCTATCCTATTATTATAACCAATGTTTCTATAATTCTCATCAATTTTTATTACTTGTTTATTTATAAAAATAAGAAGTAAAACCGCATATAAAGTGAATCTAATTTGCAAAAATTTATTGGTATTAGCACATATTTTTAATATTTTTGAAGACAACCAACCAAAAGCTTAATGAATATCACAACACTTTCAATCATTATCCCTGCATATAATGAAGGTGCTACCATACACTTAATTTTAGATAAAATTTCCAATGTAACTTTACTTAATTCCATTCGGAAAGAAGTAATAATCATAGACGACTGTAGTACAGATAATACTCAAGAAAAGATTAAAGAATACCAAAAAAAAAATAAGACATTATCTATTTCATATATTAAACATACTACAAATTTGGGGAAGGGAGCTGCAATTCATTCCGGCATACAACAAGCCAAAGGAGAATTTTTGATTATTCAAGATGCCGATTTAGAATACGATCCCAACGAGTATAACCTGTTACTAAAACCTGTATTAGAAGGATTTGCAGATGTGGTTTACGGATCTCGATTTATGGGAAGCCAACCACATAGAGTTTTGTTTTTTTGGCATACAATCGGAAATAAATTTTTAACCTTTTTAAGCAATATGGTAACCAATCTAAACTTAACCGATATGGAAACCTGTTATAAATTGTTTAAAACCAATTTAATTAAAGGGCTAAATTTAAAAGAAAAACGTTTTGGTTTTGAACCCGAAGTAACTATAAAAATTTCGCGGATACCTAACATTAGAATTTACGAAGTGGGGATTTCTTATTATGGAAGAACCTACAATGAAGGAAAAAAAATTGGGTGGAAAGATGGTTTTAGAGCAATTTATTGTATTATGAAATATGGGATTTTCTCATAACTACCAAGTAAATGTTTTTATTTAACATAAATAAAACACTAAAAATCATAGGCTTTGTTCCCTTAATTGTTTGGTGTATTTTATATTTACAAACAGACCTTTGGTATGACGAAGTTTATACATTAGAAAATTTTGTGCTAACAGATTGGCGGACGACTGTAACATACTATCCGGCGCCTAATAATCATATTTTTTACAACCTTTTACTACAAGCTTTAACCGGATTAACAGGGTTAAGAGATATTGTAACTGTTGCCGAAAATGTTTTCATTCTCAGAGCGTTTCAACTACTCATTACACTGTTTACGGCTTATTTTGCTTCTTTAATAATAAAGTCATTGTGCAAAAGCGATTATTACAACTGGGTTTATGTTGTTATGTTTACAACCATACCGCTACTTAATTTTTCTCTTCAAATAAGAGGATATATGCTAAGCGCCTTATTGCTTACGCTATTACTTTACACCATTATTAAGCAAGAGAAAAGTAGATATACATACCTTCAAATTCTCCTTTTCACTTTTTTACTTTTATACACAATACCCTCAAACATTTACACCATTGCTTCTGTTGGAGTAGGAATTTTTATGTTGTGCTTTAACAGAAAAAGAAACAATTACATAACAATTATGTTTTTTATCTTTTTAGGAATATTACTATCTACCGTTTGTTATTTTCCAATACTTAACCAAGTAATAGATAATAAATTTTCAAGCAGAGAGGCTCCGGGTACATTTTATATTGCTTCAGTTTTTAAAAACTTTATTTTAAGTTTTATTTCTAAAAGAATCCCGTTTTTATTGCCAATACTAATCGGTGGAAGTATGTATTTAATAAAGAAAAAAAACCGTTATTTTCTGTTCTTAATAATAACTGCTTCTTTCCCGTTTGTTTTTGCTTTTCTACATCAAAAAGCTGTATTTGAACGAATATTTATTCCCTTAACTCCTGTTTTTGCAATTGTAGGAACAATATCTTTTTCTTATTTGATTAAAAATTTTGTTATAAATAAATACAGAAATGTAATAATTATTATTACTTCTACCGTATGGATAGGAATTGCGTTAAAAGAAATTTATAATAACTATCATACTGTTTCTGAAAAAATTATCAGCTCACATAAAATTATTCAAAACAGTTATCAAAATTACTACTTAAGCAGCATTTTCAAACAAGACGAGGTTTTTAAAAAATTATCTAAAAGTTATTCGGGCAGTCCGGTTTTTTTATATAAAGTTAAAGATAAATACGCTACAAAATTATATTTAAAAAAGAACCTTATTCCTTACCAAACAATAGATTCTTTACCACAACTGAATTACCTTATTAAAAATTCGAAAAAATTCTATTTAATAACTTTCAATTCGGAAGAGGTTTTAAAACAATTAAAATATTACAAAAAGTTTCAAAGTAATTTAGTACTGAGAAAAACATATTTTTCTAACATAATTGTTTGTGTGAAAAAGTAATTTACTACCGGAATTTTATCGCTTTAACTTACTTTAGAATCAAGTTTATTTTTTCAAATCAAGAATTTGAAAAGCCAAAAAAAAAAAATGATTAAAAAAAACAGAGTTACACCAAAAACAACTATTTTTTTCGGTAAAATAAATTGTTGTTTTGGAAATATTTCTTGTTAAATAATTAACCCGCATTATTC
>JALWKK010000065.1 GCA_027081505.1 Flavobacteriaceae bacterium | reverse complement strand
AATAATTGTCAACATGGTCGGTCCTATGCTCCAAAAGGCAAAACGCCTGTAAAAAAAAATATGGCAAAACGCTTCTCAATTAATATGATTTCTACCGTAACTAATCAGGGTAAGGTAGAGTTTATGATATACTCAGGTAGTATGAATGCAGATCGATTAATCGAATTTTTTAAACAACTTATAAAAGGAAAAGAGAGAAAAATTTATCTCATTTTGGATAACCTAAAGGTTCATCATAGCAAGAAAGTAAAGAAATGGGTAGAAGAAAATAGCGCCAAAATTGCCCTTTTTCATTTACCGTCATATTCCCCCGAAAAGAATCCAGATGAGTATTTGAATTGTGATTTAAAGTATGGATTATCAGAGAAACCAGCACCAAGAAACCAAAAGCAATTACAAAGTAATGTGGAAAATCATATGAAAATACTAAAAGAAAACCCACAAAGAGTAAAAAAATGTTTCAATCATCCAGACATTAAATATGCTGCATAAAACGATTACGGTAAAATTCCGTCAGGTTAATAAAAAGAAACGATTTATTGGACTAATATATAGTTGTTTTTGGTATAAAATAGTTCAGTGAGAAAACTTGAAATTGAACTATATTGAAAGTGTAATCGGTATTACAAAACTCAATTTTAACCTGATTATTAGAAGTCAAAAAATGAGAAAATCTAATTTTTGACCTTACTCCTGAAAGTGCCAAAATAAAAAACCTCTCAATGTTTAACTCGCCATAAAGCAGAATAGAAACCCAAGAGGTTTTGTATGTTTTAAAAGTGAGGTTTTAATACCTGTAATATTCCGGTTTATAAGGACCTTCTACTTTAACGCCGATATACTCGGCTTGGTCGGGACGTAACTCGGTAAGCTCTACACCAATTTTTGCCAAGTGTAATTTAGCCACTTTTTCGTCGAGGTGTTTGGGAAGCATATACACTTTGTTTTCGTATGCATCACGGTTTGTCCAGAGTTCAATTTGTGCTAAGGTTTGGTTGGTAAAGGAGTTGCTCATTACAAAACTGGGATGTCCGGTTGCGCAACCTAAGTTTACTAACCTTCCTTCGGCGAGGATAATAATATCTTTTCCGTTAAGAGTATATTTATCTACTTGCGGTTTAATTTCTACTTTGGTGTTTCCGTAGTTATTGTTTAACCAAGCCATATCAATTTCGTTATCAAAATGCCCGATATTGCAAACGATGGCTTTGTCTTTCATCGCTTCAAAATGGTGTCCTTGTACAATGTCTTTGTTTCCGGTTGTGGTAATAATAACATCTGCATTTCCTACTACGGTTTCTAATTTTTTTACTTCAAAACCATCCATAGCGGCTTGTAATGCACATATAGGATCTATTTCGGTTACGGTAACAATACTTCCGGCTCCTCTAAAGGAAGCAGCAGTTCCTTTACCTACATCACCATATCCACATACTACTACTCGTTTTCCGGCAAGCATAATATCGGTTGCACGACGAATGGCATCTACGGCACTCTCACGACATCCGTACTTATTATCAAATTTAGATTTGGTAACACTATCGTTTACATTAATGGCTGGTATAGGTAGTGTTCCTTCTTTCATACGGTCGTATAAACGGTGTACTCCGGTTGTTGTTTCTTCACTAAGTCCGTTTATTCCGTCAACAAGCTCAGGGTATTTATCCAGTACCATATTTGTTAAATCGCCTCCGTCGTCTAAAATCATATTAAGCGGTTTGCGTTCTTTGCCAAAAAACAAGGTTTGCTCAATGCACCAATCAAATTCTTCTTCGGTCATTCCTTTCCAAGCATATACCGGAATTCCCGCGGCTGCAATAGCGGCGGCAGCTTGATCTTGAGTTGAAAAAATATTACACGAACTCCAAGTAACTTCGGCTCCCAAGGCAACTAATGTTTCAATTAACACGGCAGTTTGTATGGTCATATGAAGGCATCCGGCAATTCGCGCTCCTTTAAGCGGTTGGCTATCTTTATATTCTTGACGGAGCGCCATTAATCCCGGCATTTCGGCTTCGGCAAGTTCTATTTCTTTTCGTCCCCAATCGGCAAGCGAGATATCTTTTACTTTGTAAGGAATGTAAGGCATGGTCTTTGTACTCATAATTTTTTTAATTAAACTCTAATAAAAGAGAAACGTATTGTTATTTTGTTTAACTTTATTTTTCGCAAAAATACATAATATCCGTAACATTCTATGCCTCTTTACAAAACTATAACAATTAATCCTCACACTCGAGTTGCTATTTGGAAGATTGAAGAAAGTATTAAAACACTTTCCGGCGGAATTTCACTTACTCAAAACAGTCGCACCAGAATTGCTTCAATGAAAAGCAAATTACACCAAAAAGGATATCTTAGCATTAGGCATTTGTTAGCTTTAGAAGGATATACCGATTTTGATCTGTATTATGATAAGAACGGAAAACCCCATTTAAAAGACGGAAAGCATATTTCAATCACCCATTCTTTTCAATTTACTGCCATTATTATTAGCAATTTGGAAGTTGGAATTGACATTGAAAAACAACGCCGAAAAATCATCACTATCGCACCTAAGTTTACTCCAGTTGAAGAATATGCTTCGGTTAAAAACCAACAAGATTTAATTAGAAAATTAACCGTAGTGTGGTGCGCAAAAGAATCGCTTTATAAAAGTTTTGCCATTAAAGGAATAAGTTTTTTACAACATATTTATGTAGAAGATTTTAATTTAGTCGACCAAAAAACCACAGCACACGTTCATTATAAGAAGAAACACCAAGATTATGCTATTAGTTTTATTGAATTTGAAGGGTTTACCTGTGCGTATGTTTTAATTACTGAAGATAATATGATGTAAACCAAATGCTTTTTTATCTTTGTTTGCCTTTACAATAAAAATGAAGAATACATACTACCACACTATTTGCCAAACCGTAAAAAGCGGTAAAAAGTTATTTGCCGTACTTATAGATCCCGAAGAATTTAAAACCACACAAGCCCAACTATTTTTAAAAAATCTACCGCAAGACACCACACACTTGTTTGTGGGTGGCAGTACCGATATTCATAACAAAACCGAAGAAGTGGTTGTCTCTTTAAAAAAATACAGTAACCTGCCTGTTTTTTTATTTCCGGGCGATTATTTACAAATTACTCCCAAAGCCGATGCGTTGCTGTTTTTATCCTTACTTTCGGGAAGAAATGCCGAGTACCTAATCGGGCAACAAGTAAAAGCCGTTCCGCTTATTAAAAAAACCACGTTAGAAATAATTTCTACCGGTTACCTGTTAATTGATGGAGGAAACAATGCTACCGTTGCACGAATTAGTAAAACAAAACCCATCCCGCAACAAGAAATACAACAAATTGTAAATACCGCCATTGCCGGTGAATACCTGGGAGCAAAACTTATTTACCTCGAAGCAGGAAGCGGTGCTATAACTCCGGTTTCGGATAGAATTATTAAACAAGTAAAAAAAGCTATTAAAATACCACTCATTGTAGGTGGCGGAATAAAAACCGAAAATCAAAAACAAGCAGCCTACCAAGCCGGAGCCGATATGGTAGTGATGGGAACCGTTTTTGAAACAAAATAAACCAATGAACGAAATCGTAAATTTCTTTTTAGAACCCTACCAAAACGCTTCAGTGATAAACATTGTTTTAGAATTTATTGCGGCAGTTCTCGGTGTAATAAGTGTGTTTTTCGCAAAAAAGGAAAACGTTTTGGTATATCCAACCGGTATTATTAGTACGGCACTTTACGTTTATTTACTTTCGCAATGGGCACTATATGGTGATTTAATTATTAATATTTATTATACCTTAATGAGCATTTATGGCTGGTATATGTGGACAAGAATTTCCGATAAAACACACCAACCGTTGCAAATAACCGGAACAACAGCAAGCGATAAACTAAAAGCTACAGGTATCTTTGTTTTTACATCGGTTTTTGTAATTTTTGTTTATCGGTATTACCATGTGATGCCAAATCTAAGTTTTTCTGAAAGTGTACACTATGCACTACAAAAATTAACTGCCGGAAGTCTTCAACAATTCAGAGAAGCAACACCGTATTTAGATACTTTTACAACAGCCGCCGCTTTTGTAGCCATGTGGCTTATGGCAAACAAGAAATTAGAAAATTGGACATTTTGGATAGCAACCAATATTGTTTCAATACCTTTGTATTTTGTAAAAGGGTACGGATTTACCGGAATTCAATACACGATTTTTTTAATATTAGCAATTCAAGGCTACAAACGATGGAAGAAACACTTAAACAACAACCTTGCAACTGCATAAAAGTGGTGCTGTTTGGTCCCGAATCTACCGGAAAAACAACGTTGTCCAGACAATTGGCAAGACACTACAACTCGGTTTGGGTGCCCGAATATGCAAGAGAGTACCTGCAAGACAAATGGAATAACGAACGCAAAACCTGTGAGCCGGACGATTTGCTTCCTATAGCTATCGGACAGATGAAATTAGAAAACCAACTTGCCCAAAAAACCAACAACATACTAATTTGCGACACCGACTTGCTTGAAACAAAAGTATATAGCGAAGAATACTACTCCGGAACCTGCGACCCGCTTATTGAAAAAGCCGCTATAGAAAATACCTATGATTTGTATTTTTTAACCTATATTGACGTGCCTTGGGAAAAAGACGATTTAAGAGACAAACCCTTTGAAAGAGAAGCAATGTTTAAAGCATTTGAAAAGGCTCTAGTAAAATATAACAAACCCTATGTATTATTAAAAGGAAACAAAAAACAGCGATTACAAAAAGCCGTAAAACACATTGATGCGATATTAAAACAAAAAAATGAAATTTAGCCTTTACGATATACGCCAAATTAAAGCACAGGGACAATCCATTGCTCAAATCGAAAAACAAATTGAAACGTTTCAAAACGGAATAAAACCCGTAAAAGTAGTCTCGGCGGCTACGCTTGCAAATGGTATTGAAGCTATTTCTGAAGCAGACCGGAAAAAATTAATAGATAAATACGAAGATGAGAAAGGCAATTTACAAATAGTAAAATTTGTACCCGCCTCGGGTGCTGCAACCCGAATGTTTAAATTCTTACATCGGTTTTTAACACAATACCAACCAAAAGAAGAAAAAATTAAATCGTTTCTTTCTAAAAGCAGCAATAAAAACGAGTTAATTACCTTTTTTGAAAACCGAAAGCATTTTGCTTTTTACAATAAATGGAAGAGAAAATGCAAAAAAATATATCCCTATCGTAACACAACAACAAAAGGAATGCGTTGGTTTCAAATGGCAAGTGTATTGCTTGGGAAAGAAGGACTTAATTATGGTAATTTACCAAAAGGATTAATTTCGTTTCATTCATACAAACAACATGCCGCGACAGCTTTTGAAGAACAATTATTTGAAGCTGCATTTTATGCTTCGGTTGAAAAAGAAGTATTTGTTCATTTTACTTTTTCGGAAGAACATGTAAAAAAGTTTAAAAAAAAGTATAAGAAAATACAGCCGTTGCTAAAAAGAAAAACAGGTGCTAATTTTAATATTTCGTACTCTTTTCAAAAAAAAGAAACAGATACTATTACTGTAACTCCCGATAATAAAATTATTAGAAACTCAAAAGGAGAATTAATATTCAGACCTTCCGGACACGGGGCACTTCTACAAAACCTGAATGAAATAGATGCAGACTTGGTTTTTATTAAAAACATAGACAATGTTATTACAAGAAATCATATTAATGAAATTGCACATTATAAAAAATTACTCGCCGGAAAATTATTGTGGTTACAAGAGAATATTTTCAGATTATTAAATAAACTCGATACCAACCAACAAACCGAAACGGTTATTGAAGAAGCTCGATCTTTTTTGTTTAAACACTTGTCTATAAAAAATCCACCCAAAGATTTAGCACAAATAAGAACACTGTTAAACCGACCAATTAGAGTGTGTGGGATGGTAAAAAATACCGGAGCACCCGGTGGTGGTCCGTTTTGGGTAAAAGATGAAAACGAAAAAATTTCATTACAAATTGTCGAACTCTCACAAATAAACACCTCAAACCCGAATCAAAAAGCAATAGTAAACAGCGCTACGCATTTTAATCCTGTCGATATAGTTTGTGGCTTGCGAAACTACAAAGGAGATAAGTTTGATTTACAACAATTTACAAATCCCGATTGGAAAATAATTTCAGAAAAATCTATCAATGGAAACGCAGTTAAAGCATTAGAATTACCGGGGTTATGGAACGGTGCCATGGCAAACTGGAATACCGTGTTTGTAGAAGTACCCTTAATTACGTTCAATCCGGTAAAAACCGTAAACGATTTGCTTAAAAAAGAACACCAACCTCAACTGTAATGAAACAAGAAAAACTTCTTGAAGAATTACAATTTAAAACCTCCCGAAGTAGCGGTCCCGGAGGACAACATGTCAATAAAACCGAATCGCGCGTAACGGTAATCTTTAATCTAATGGCATCGCAAGCGGTAACTCAAGCCGAAAAAGAATTGCTGTTAGCAAAACTTTCATCACAACTTAATCAAAATGGCGAATTGCAACTTTCTTGCGAAGAATCACGCAGCCAGTATAAAAACAAAGAAACAGTTACACAGCGTCTACTCAAACTGTTAATGAAGAATTTAATTGTTCCTAAAAAACGGAAAAAAACCAAAATTTCTAAATTGGCAAAACAAAAACGATTGGAAAAGAAAAAACGTCAAGCACAAAAAAAAATAGACCGAAAAAAACCAAGATTAGATGATTAGTTTTTAATAAAAAAAAATTAGTTTTGCTTCCAATACAAAAAAGGGGTGCTTTTTATAATTTGAATGAAGAATTCTTCATTTTATTAAAAAGGCTGAGATTACACCCATAGAACCTCGAACAGGTAATGCTGTTTAGGAATCTAAAGAAACATAATTTTTTTTAGTTTCTTGTTTTAATCTACTTTCCCCTTTTTTATTGTTTAATCTAACCCGTTTAAAATGAATAATAAAAAAGGAATTTTTATCGTATTACTTCTAACTTTAACCATTGGCTTTGCCCAAGAAAAACCAAAAGACAGTATCCTACCCGAATCGCTTGACGAAGTACTTATAAAAGCAGTCCGGGTTAAAGAAGATGCTCCGGTAACCCACTCTAATGTTACCAAAGAAGAATTGGAAAAAAGAAATCTCGGGCAAGATATCCCGATCTTACTTAACTATTTGCCTTCGGTAGTAACCAGTACCGATGCCGGTGCAGGAGTAGGATACACTTATATCCGGGTTCGCGGTAGCGATGCTTCAAGAGTAAATATTACCATAAACGGAATACCCTACAACGATGCCGAAAGTCAAGGTACTTTTTGGGTAAATATGCCCGATTTTGCTTCATCCGTTCAAAGTATTCAGTTACAACGAGGTGTGGGAACATCTACCAACGGTTCGGGGGCTTTCGGCGCAAGTTTAAATATTTTAACCGAAAGTATTTCAAAAACAGCGTATGCCGAAATCAATACTTCCGGAGGTTCCTATAACACTCAAAAATACAATGTGAAATTCGGTACAGGGTTATTGAATAACCGTTTTGAATTTTCCGGAAGACTTTCCAGAATAACCTCAGACGGCTATATAGACAGAGCTTTTTCCAACCTTAAATCGTATTTTTTACAAGGCGTTTTTAAAACCGATAATACACAAATTAAAGCATTGACCTTTGGCGGAAAAGAACGAACCTATCAAGCTTGGTACGGAATAGACGCCGAAACACTTAAAACCGACCGAACATTTAATCCTGCCGGAATGTATTTTGATGAAGAAGGTACTATGCAATTTTATGAAAATGAAGTAGATAACTACAACCAAGACCATTATCAATTACATTGGAATCAACGTTACAATACCCGATGGTCAACTTCAATGGGATTAAATTACACCTATGGGCGTGGCTATTTTGAACAATATAAAGAAGATGCCGATATGGAATTTCATAACCTAACACCTGTCGAAATTAATGGAGACTTGTTAACCGAAACCGATTTGGTGCGAAGAAGATGGTTAGATAACGACTTTTACGTAATTACCGGTTCTGCAAATTATAAAAATAACCAATGGGATATTATAGGTGGTGTTTTTTACAGTTTGTACGACGGCGATCATTTCGGGGAAGTAATTTGGGCAAAATATTACGGAAATGCCACTACTAATAATCGTTATTATGAAGGAAACGGAAAAAAAACCGAATTTACTTTTTTTACCAAAGCAACACACAAAATAAACAACAAATTTACTGCCTTTCTTGATTTGCAACAGCGATTTGTTGGGTATAAAACGGCGGGTATTACTTCCGATAAAATACCGCTTGTAATAGATGAAAAATACAACTTTTTTAATCCAAAAGCCGGAATTACTTATAAAATAAACAAAAAACATCATCTTTATGCTTCTTACGGAAGAGCGCATCGCGAACCCAGAAGAAGCGATTTTGAAAACGGAGTAACCAAAGCCGAAAAATTAGATGATTACGAGTTGGGATGGCGATTTAAAAATAGAAAAAACAGTATAAACACCAATGTGTATTTTATGAATTACAAAGACCAATTGGTGCTTACAGGAGCCATTGACGATGTAGGAGCGCCCATTCGTGCCACCAGCGGAAAAAGTTACCGGTTGGGAGTAGAGGTAGATGCTTCGTTGCGGGTTTTAAAAACACTACAATGGAATCCTAATTTTACAATAAGCACCAACAAAAACAACAATTTTATTTCTTCCATAGACGGCGAATTGCAAAACCTTGGCAATACCAATATTTCTTTTTCACCTTCGATAGTAGCCGGAAATTCCATTGTTTATACACCGTTAAATAACTTGCAAGTATCATTTTTATCGAAGTATGTAGGTGAACAATATATGGGAAATACAGACAGCAAAACCTCAGTTTTAGACCCTTATTTTATAAGTGATTTTAATATAATTTATAAGTTGAAAAACATTCCGGTTGTAAAAGAAATTGTATTTACGGGATTGATAAACAATATTTTTAACATTAACTATATATCCAACGGATATTTTTATACCTACGACGATACTTGGAGTAATCCGGGAACAACTACCACTATAGAAGGAGCCGGATATTACCCGCAAGCAACCCGAAATTTTTTAATAGGTGCTAAAGTAGCATTTTAAATAATACCTGTTCTTAATATAAAATAGTTTTGGACTATTTTATATTTTAGAATGGTTAATGCCGTTACAGAATGAAAATAGTTCAATGAGAGAACTTGAAATTGAACTATATTGAACTCGTATTCGGTATAAAACCTCACAGAGTTTAAAACCGGAAACGGATACAATGCCACGAGGTAATTAAACACAATCTGTGAGGTTTCACCTTTTTTATACAACTGTTTTTCTGTACGTTGTTTTTATATTTGTAAATGAAGATAATTTTAAAACAAATCTAAAACCCGCTCTAAAGCCATTCCTCTGGAACCTTTAATGAGAATGGTATTATTTTTTGGTATGTTTTTCTTAAAAGCAGACTTGAAATCTTCAAACGATTCAAATTTCCGAATGTATTCCGACAGGGTTTGGGTTTTAATAAAATTTTTGCCAATTAAATAGGTTACTCCGAGCGGATTTTTATCGAGTAACGAAGCGATGAGTTGGTGTTCCTTCTCAGCTTCTTCACCCAACTCAAACATATCGCCCAAAATTAAAATTTTAGAATTGCCGGACAGGTTTTTAAAAGTATCGATGGCAGCCAACATACTGGTTGGATTTGCATTATAAGCATCTAAGATTATTTTATTGCCACCTCTGTGTATTACCTGCGACCGGTTGTTTTGCGGAATATAGGATTCTATTCCTTTTTTAATATCCAATACTGGAACTTCAAAATGATCGCCTATGGCGATAGCGGCAGCAACGTTGTTAAAGTTATATTTTCCTATTAAATTGCTGTTAATTTCAATGCCTTTATAGGCAACTTTAATAGTTTGAGAAGCATCAAGAAGCGTAACGGGATAGTTGGCTTGTTCTTCTCCAAAAGTTATGGCTTTTATACTTTTTGAATAACGTATTTGAATAGGGTCTCGGGTATTGACAAAAACCGCTTTATTATTTTCTTTTAAGTGCTTGTACAGTTCGGTTTTTCCTTTAATTACTCCTTGCAGACTTCCAAACCCTTCGAGATGTGCCTTCCCGAAGTTGGTGATATATCCGAAATCAGGGAGTGCAATTTCACATAATTGCGCAATTTCACCCAAGTGATTGGCTCCCATTTCTACAATACCTATTTCGGTAGTATTTGTCATAGAAAGCAAAGTTAAAGGTACGCCAATATGATTGTTCAGGTTGCCCTTGGTAGCGGTAGTTTGGTATTTTTGAGAAAGAACTGCGTTAATAAGCTCTTTGGTTGTGGTTTTTCCGTTGCTTCCGGTGAGGGCGATAACGGGAATGTTTAGATAGGTTCTGTGGAAAGTAGCCAGTTTTTGCAATGCTTCTAACGGATGCCCGAAAATAATAGTCTCTCCGGTGTTTTTATGGTATTTTATATTGCTGATAATTGCTTTGTATGCTCCTTTTTCCAAAGCTTGATGTGCAAATGTATTGCCGTCAAAGTTTTCGCCTTTTAAGGAAAAATACAGGCAATTATCAAAGATTTTACGGCTGTCGGTGCAGATACCGGTACTTTTTAAAAACAGTTGATGCAGATTTTCTATGGTCATTTACTATATAAAAATAATATGTGGTGCTAAAATACTTAAAATTTAAAATGGAATCAGGAAGAATTTGTAAAAGAATATTTATTCATATTATAATAGACTTAACCCGCATCATTCATATAAAAATTTCGTGAATTTTTGAGTTAAATTTTTGCTTTTTTAATTTTTGTAAATTAACCTTCACCGATGTTTATTTGTATCCAAAACGTTTATATTCAATACATAATCCGCTATAAACTATGACACCTTTGTTATATCGTCGTGCTTAATTCTAAATCAAATATTATTTTCAAGTTGTCTTTTACAAATTCACTTAATTCTTTTGGTAATTTCCCGGTTTTTTTGATAAGTCTTTTATTGTCAATTGCTCTCACCTGGTCAATCATAATGTCACAATCTTGATGTAAATTTGCAGTTCCTTTTTTGAGAAATACTCTTAAAATCTTAGAGTCTCTTTTTACATTTGTAGTAATAGGACAAATAATAGTCGAAGGATGTGGAATTTTATTCAATAAGTTTGTTTGAATAATTAAAACAGGTCTTGTTTTTCCCGGTTCAGTTCCAATTTTGGGATTTAAGTCCGCAATCCAGATTTCAAATTGATTAATCGACATAATCAACCTCCTCAAATTCTCTTAGCACTTTCATTGAATCGCCTTTTACTATTTCGGATTCAATCCTAAGTCTTTTCTCTAACAAGAGACGTTTTTGTAGTCTGTTATAATACGCAATTGCCTCGTTAATGTATCTATTACGAGGTTTCTTGATTTTGGAAAGTATTTTTTCTGTCTCTCCAAAAATCGAGTCATCAATCTTTAATGATATGTTTTTCATTATTTCTGTGTTTTACACCGTAAAGGTATATTATTTTAGTATATACTCAAAGAGATTTATTGTTTTTTTGCATACTGACTAAAGCCAAATATTGTTATTAATCACTAAAGTAAGTAAAAACCATATAACTGTCTAAAAACCAATTTTTCTGGGTTAATTTTTTGGATTTTCAATTTTTTTAATTAACTTGCTCCCAATAGAACAAAATATTTATGTGAAACAAGGTTATTAATTTGTTTGCTCCCCCTCATAAATAAAGTGCTTTTTAAATAACTTTAAAAATTATTTTATTATGAAAAATTTAGCTACCCCCCCCCTTCAAATTTTATGCCACTGCAATAGTTATGTTCCTGTTTTTTAGTGGTTTTGCTCAAAATTATTATATTGCTTTTAAGCAAGGATATTCTTTTGAGCCAATACAAAAAACTGTTAATAATGATAGTACTTTAGCACTACAATTTAACAACAATACTTTAACAAATTTTTTCAGTAATAAACAAGTTTATTATTTTGAAAAAGCATTTCCAACTGCTCAAACAGAAATTTTACAAAGAGTATACAAAGTAAAATTAGACAACGGCTCTTTTTTAAATGAAATAAACTCTTTAGAAGAAGTTGAATATGCCGAATTAACTGGAGAAGACGAGATAGGGGAAGAAGAATTACTTTATACACCCAATGATTTTTTTGGTGTGGAAGATGCAAATCCTTCTGCGCAATTAGATTTAATTAAAGCAAGACAAGCTTGGAATATCACACAAGGAGACCCTAATATTATTGTTGGTATTGTAGATACTGAGTTTGATTCAACTCACGAAGATTTAGTAAACCAAATTTTACAAGATATTGATGATGTTGCATGTACTAGTTCCATTGGCTTTTGTGATCATGGAACTCGTGTAGCAGGATTTGTTGCCGCTCAAACAGATAATGGTAAAGGTATTGCTGGTATTGGTTTTAATATTAAAATGATAACTATGGCAAATGGAAATAACTTAAATAATGTTTTGTTATTATCACAAATACCTGGAGTTAGAATTATTAATACAAGTTGGCTTTCAAGCTGTTCTTTTATTTTAACTCATAAATTAGTTTTAGACGAGATATGGGAAAATGGGGTAATTGTTGTCTCCGCAGCAGGAAATGGAGGAACGTGTGGAGGTCCAACCAATTATGTATATCCTGCTTCTTATGAACACACTATTTCAGTAAGTACTGTAGGACATAAATTTTGTTATGGTGATTCCGGTCTAACAAACTGGAAAGATGTACACGAAAAATACTTAGGAGATGTCAATTCCACACATCAGCATAATGACAAAGTTGATGTTGTTGCACCAGGATACAATGTTACAACTACTTCAATATTAGAAGAATCTAACGGTTATCTTGATTATGCTAATGGCACATCCTATTCTTCCCCTATGGTTGCGGGTGTTATAGGGCTTATGCTTTCTGCAAATCCAAATTTAACTCCGAATGAAATAAAAGAAATTTTAAAAAATACAGCTGACGACATTTATCATATACCTGAAAATGCACCTTATGTTGGCTTGCTTGGTGCCGGAAGAGTCAATGCGTATAGAGCAGTTAAAACAGCTCAATGTATGATTACACAAGCACAGGTTGTTGATTTGGCAATGCAAAATTCTGTTGAAGATAGTTTTGTAGAACCCGATGAAAACACGGAATACCTCTGGCAAAGTGAAGATATATGGGTACGTAATCAAAATGACGGAGTCTTGCACTATTGTGAACACCAAAATCCCGAATATGACCCTAATAATCCTAATTATGTTTATGTAAGAGTTACCAATAACGGATGTCAAAAATCCTCACCCTTAGATGAGCTACAATTATATTGGGCAAAAGCAAATACCTCACTTTCTTGGCCACAACATTGGGATGGCTCATTATATATTAATGACCCCGTAACAGGGCAGGATGTCTTAATGGGAGATATAATTAGTACGGTTACTATTCCTGCTTTAGAATCGGGAGAATCTACAATTTTAGAAATTCCTTGGATGGTACCTAACCCGGAAGATTATCAAAACATTAATTCCAATCCTTGGCATTTTTGCCTACTGGCAAGAATAAAATCTACAGACGACCCAATTTCATTTCCGGAAGGACTTCTTATAACTGAAAATGTAAAAAACAATAACAACATCGTTTGGAAAAACACGTCTGTGGTAGATATTTTACCAAATAATCCTTCTCCTATAGGTGGAACCATAGCAGTTGGTAATCCTTTTACGCAACAAAAGGCTTTTACGTTAGAACTTGTTAAGGATGCTAATGAACAAGGTAAAGCTGTTTTTGAAGAAGCCGAAGTAGCATTAACTATGGATGATATTTTGTACAATGCTTGGGTAGAAGGTGGCGAACAAGGACAACGTTTTATTGCTACAAAAGTATTGCAAAAAAAAATTGTTACAGGTGATACTACTCGATTAGAAAATATTGTTTTAGATTCCGGAGAAACAGGTACACTCTATGTATCATTTAATTTTTTAACTAAAGAATTAACAGATAAACAAAATTTTACTTACCACGTTATACAACGTGATGCGCTTACTAATGAAATAATAGGCGGTGAAACGTATCTTATCAATAAACAAGTTGAAAATACATTTACAGCCGATGCGGGTAATGATAAAACAATAGATAAAAATGAAACCGTAACCATAACCGCACAACAAATTAATCAAGATGCGGTATATAACTGGTATGATCCGGACGGTAACCTTATTTATACCGGAACAGATTTAACCGTTTCGCCCGATGTAACTAACACCTATAAATTGGAAATAATTTCTACTATAGATGGCTTTAAGGATTATGATCAAGTACAAGTAACGGTAAATCCTTATAAGATTGAAAGTTTAATACCTAATCCCGCCGATAATGTGGTTACCGTAAACTATCTTGCAGACGAAGCAACCTCAGCTTATTTAATTGTTACAAATACTAACAGCGGAGGATCTAATAATTATATTCTTGATACATCTCTAACAGTATTGAATATTGATGTTTCTTCTTATCAACCCGGCATTTATACTATTACATTAGTCTGTGATGGAGAAGTACAATCATCTAAATCGCTAATTAAAAATTAAATGTTATGAAAAAAATATTTTTGATAACTGTTTTATTTTTTTGCTTGGTTGGGTTTGCACAACATCCAGACTTACAAGCCGAAAAATGGTTTATAGAAAGTATTACGATAAATGGAAATACTACAAACATACCAAATCATCCTGTTGATTTTCCTTATGCAGATATTTTCTTTTTTTCAACAACAAGTGGTTTAGTAGGATCTCAAAATAGTGTGAGTTGGATTGAAAATAATTGTTCTATTGGTTTTTCGGGTCATGTAAATTACAACGGTAGCAATAGTTTTGATTTTACAGACTTTAGTCCTTTTCAAACAACAAGCGGTTGTACTGCTTCCTTGATAGATTTTATGCAGGATTATGTTTCTATTTTTAGCACTAACATTACACAAGCTTTTAATTATACCATAACAGATGAAACCGACGGTAGTAAAACATTACAAATAACCGGTGATAATGGAGATTATATTATTTATACAAATACCTTTTTTAACACCTCGCCCTCCGAATTCTCAGACAATCTTTGGTACTTACATTATTTGATAATTGACGGCGAACAGGTTTATGCACCCGATAATGATTTTATGTTTGATGTTCAAGCTAATTTTATTTCAAATGACAATCAATTTATTGCCAGTGCCTGCTCTTTTTATGAGGGAAATACTTTGTTTGATTATTCTCAAAATAAATTTTATCTTTATGAAACCGTAACAACATACGGTATTGATTTTTGCAGTCCTAGCTATCCTGAGAACAACATTTTTACTAGTGCTTATATTTATGATTTTCATATTCAACACCTGCCGGGACCATTTACTTACACATATACCGTTAACGGTATTGAAGAAATGTTAGTGGTGGTAAATGCCTCGGGAAATCAAGCGGTTTATGGGAACACCGCCTTATCCATACAAGATTTACAAGTTAATTCCGTTTTTGTATATCCCAACCCGGTAAATGATGTTTTATACATTAAAAACCAAGATGTTTTTAATATTAACAAAGCAGAAATTTATGATGTACAAGGCAAATTGCTTTATGTTAGTAAAGAGATTAAAAATACTATAGATGTATCTTCCTTACAATCAGGTTT
>JALWKK010000064.1 GCA_027081505.1 Flavobacteriaceae bacterium | reverse complement strand
TTACTTTTATGAACAAATTGACTTCCGAAGTAAATGGTGCTATTATCAAACGGGTCTATGTTGATTGCGGCATTCCAGTTAAACCGAAGCTTCACTTTGGGGTCGGGATGGGTAGGTCTAACGGTATAATTATTTCCGGTTTGCCAGTCGTAACGGATAACATAGCCTTGTTGGCTCATACTCCAACCATAACGGCTGTTGTCTTTATCGGGAATGACATCAAACCCATCGCCAAATGATATTTCTTGCCAATAGCTGTTTCGTATTCCTTGCACACGCCAGACATAAGCAGGACCGCGCCAACTTCCGTTATCTTGCATACCACCATACACATTATAAGGTATCTCATTATCTACTGCAATGTGGTAAAATTGTGCAACAGGAAGGTTTCCTATAAACCGCCATGTTTTTCCGCCGTCTCTGGTAATGTTAAGACCTCCATCGTTTCCGTCTATCATAAAACTTCCGTCTGAAGGATGTATCCACCAAGCATGATGGTCGGGATGTACACCGTTACTTACTCCGTAAGCCGGCATTAATTGCGTGAAGTTTTTACCTCCATCCTGCGAAACGTTTACGTATGTGAAAATAGAATAAACTCGATTTTCATTTTCGGGATCTACAAAAATATCGCTGTAATAAAACGGGCGGTTACCAATATCGTTTTTATCATTTATTTTTTCAAAAGTAAATCCGCCGTCTTCACTTTTATAGAGTGCATTTTTTTTGGCTTCAATTAAGGCATAAATTATATTAGGCTTATTTTTTGCGATTGCTATTCCTATTCTGCCCAATTCGCCTTCGGGTAAACCGTCTTTATGGGTTCGTTTTTCCCAAGTTTCGCCACCGTTGTGTGTTACATACAAACCGGAACCTTCACCACCCGATTTAAAAAACCAAGGATCGCGTTTATGCTCCCACATAGCAACAAGTAATTTGTTGGGATTGGCGGGATCCATAACCATATCGGCTACTCCTGTTATGTTGTTTACAAAGAGGATTTTTTTCCAAGTTTTTCCGCCGTCTGTTGTTTTATAGACACCTCGCTCGGGATGTTCGCCCCAAGGCGAACCTATTGCTCCTACGTAAACTACATTCGGGTCGGTTGGGTCTATAATAATACGGTGTATGTGTCGGGTTTTTTCAAGTCCCGCATTTTGCCAAGTTCTTCCACCGTCAAGCGATTTAAAAACTCCGTAACCACCGTTTAAACTATTACGAGGGTTACCTTCACCGGTTCCTACCCATACCACAGACGGATTGGATTGTTGTATGGCAATAGCACCGATAGATGCCGTTACTTCTTTTTCAAAAACAGGTTTCCATGTTACGCCGCCACCGGTTGTTTTCCAGACGCCGCCGGAAGCCGTTCCTACATACATTACATCCGGGTTTGAAGAAACTACATCAATGGCTGTAACCCTTCCGGACATACCACCCGGACCAATGTTTCTGGGGCGTAACTCTTTTAGTAAATCGGGAGTTAGTTCTTGCGAAAAACCTATAAATGACAAAAATAATAATGTGCTTAGTAGAATTTTATAATTCATTTTGTGAAAAATTTGAATAAAAGTAACAATTACATAAGAGTTATTGCTCTTGAAAGTAAATTTTAACAATCTTACCGTAAGTTCAATTAGTAAATGCAACACTTAGGAGCATAAAAAGAGGCTACTTATTTGTTAAATAGCCTCAAAATGTAGTTATAAATTCTTAATTCTTTACAGATTAGGAATTTTTAATTCTTGTCCGGGATGAATTAAATCGGGATTTTTTAAGATATCGCGATTGGCTTCAAAAATAGCGGTGTATTTCATAGGATCTTTATAGTAGTTTTTAGCTATTTTACTAAGAGATTCACCACTTTTTACAGTATGATACGCATAAACAGACTCGTCCTCAACTTTAATATCTGCCATGATATCGGTTGGGTTTTCACCTCCAATGCGTTTAATTTCATCCCAAATTAGATTCTTTTCATACTGGGTTTTAGTTGTTCCTCTTACTTCTAATCTTCCGTTCTCTACACGAACGTCTCCGTCTTTAACGTTTAATTTTTCACCTAAGTCTAGTACGCTTTGGTATTTTGCTTTTATCATTTTGTTAGTGTTTATTTATGCCTAAAAAAAATAGGCGGGTTATACGAATTTTAAAATTACAAATTTTATGCCGAAAATACAAATTAATCATCTTCATCGGGAAAAACCGTACTTTCATAAGCACCGGCATCCGGACTCGTAATGTTACGATTAACACCGTTTAAATCTACAGGAACTTGTACTGCAATATTTGGATCTCCTATACCGTTTGCTGCAGATGTTTCGGTTTCAATATTATAGTTGTTTTTTTGTGTATCTTGAAAGACAGGGTCTTCATTAAATACACAATTTGTATATAAGGTGGCATTAGTAAAATCATAGTTGGGATCGTCTTCAAAATCACCGTTGGTATCTTCAAAACGTATTAAACTGTTTTTAAAATTAAAGTTAAACGTAGCGCCGTCTTCTTTATAAAAACCTATTTCTTTTTGTTCGCTTCCGTAAATAATGCAGTTTTCAAAATTAGCTTCGATTAAATCGGAAATAAATAAATTATCTTCGGTTGCAAACGCATTGGTTAATTGCAGAGTAGGAAATGACCTAAAGCTATTTACCCAATAATTAGAGAAAGTACAATGTTTAAAAGTGTACCGCCCTCCAAGCAGGCAACTTAATGAAGATTGTCCGCTATTGCTAATAACTACATTTTCGCCATATACGTCTCCTGTTTTAATCTGCAATCCGTTTACTGCACTGTTATAAATTTGTACATTTTTTAGCGTTAGAGTTCGATCGCCGTCATTATTATCCATCAAAATCCCTACTAATGCGTTTTTTATGGTTGTGTAACTAAACTCGTTATTTGTGCTTCCGTCTGTTAACCAAATGGTTCCCCATTGTCCGGGTACATCGCTAAAATCGGGTTCAAGGCGATCGCCTTCAAAAATGATTTCGCCTTCTAATGCTTCGGTATTGATACTGGGAAGTCCGTTGGCTTTGATAGAAGCATTGTTAGCTACTATAAATCCGCTATCGGCGTGAAAATGAAGACGTGCGCCCGGATCTATGGTGAGTGTTTTATTGGGAGGAACAGCAGCATATCCGTAAATTACATAAGGCTTTTCGTTGGTAAAATGAAGTTCTGTATCATCGAGGAAAAATCCGTAAACTTCAATATCATTTCCTTGGTCGTCTTGCCCGAGAAATAAAGTTTCGGTAGTTCCGTCTTGAAATTGTTGCGGATATAAAAACACGGCATCCTTTACGAGTGTAACCAAATCTACATCTTGTTGGTTGCTTCCGGAATCGAATACAATTTTGTCGGTATAAAGAAATTGTAAATCGGAATTAGCCACATCCTGAATATCTATGGTGGTTTCAATAAAAATAAAAATACTGTCTTTGGCTAAAACTTGCACATTTTCAAACGATTTTCCGGGAATACCATCTACGTTTAATCGATAGTTAGAACTTTCTCCGTTAGCCAGTTTTACAACAGGAATACTAATGTCTTCATTACTTTTATTATAAACCTTTAGGTTGTATGTGCTTGAACCTATGTTGGTAAAAACGGTGTCTAAGTAAACGGTGTCTTTAGAAAATGTTAAATTACCCGAACTGGCAACAGTTTCAAAATCATTTCGGCACGAACCGGCAAAAAGAATAAAGCCCAATATGGACAAGAAATACAAATACTTCATTGATAGAATTAATTTTGTGTAAAATTATAACTTTTTAAGTGTTTATTTATTGTTAGAAACATTTATTATTTAATAACGTTAATCTGTTTGAATAAATAATTTTTATTGAGCAAGGTTTCACGTTTTAAAGGTCTTGCTTCGGTTGTTGCTAAATTTTATAATAGTTTGGGAGTTTTTCTTTAAAAATATACTTTTTATTTTTGTAATCCATTTTACAAAAAAAATGTTGTAATCCGTTAGTAACCATCAAAAAATTAGCTTGTAAAACCATATTATAACGCGCAATTTGATCAAAGGTTTCTTGTGTGATTTTTACCGAAGGAGCCTTACATTCAACCACTACATTAATTTTTCCGTTTGATGAATACCCAACTATATCGTATCGTTTTCTCAAGTTTTTTACAACCAATTGTTTTTCGACGTTTATTAATGAAAGCGGGTATTTTTTTTGATAAATTAAGTAATTAACTACGTGCTGCCTTACCCATTCTTCGGGAGTGAGCATCACAAATTTTTTTCTAACAATATCAAAAATATAGGCATCATTTTCGTTACCTTTGAACCGAAATTCATATTCGGGAAAGTTAAGTGGTTGCATTACTATTTTTAATTTTTCTCGAAATAAAGATACTATTTTTTGTCATTTAGCAAAGTTTCACATATAATTGATAATATAAAATCTGGAAATCCTGCCTCTATATACTTTCTTTTTGGTGATGAGCCGTATTATATTGATGCAATTTCCGGTTATATAGAACAACATGTTTTAACCGAAGAAGAAAAAGGGTTTAACCAGACTATTTTATACGGAAGAGATGTAAGCGTAAACGAGATTATTAGTACCGCCAAGCGGTATCCAATGATGGCAGAAAGGCAAGTGGTTATTGTAAAAGAAGCACAAGATCTATCTCGTACCATTGACCAATTACTACCTTATGCCGAACAACCTCAACCTACTACGGTATTGGTTTTTTGTTACAAATACAAAAAATTTGACAAGCGAAAAAAATTGTATAAAGCAATTGAAAAAAATGGTGTTTTGTTTGAAAGTAAAAAACTGTATGAAAATCAGATTCCGGATTGGATTCGTAGTGTATTAGCTTCAAAAGGATATACTATTACTCCGAAAGCTTCGCAAATGTTAGTCGAATTTTTAGGAAATGATTTAAGCAAGATTAACAACGAATTGGAAAAGTTACAAATTATCTCAAAGCCCGGCGCACAATTTACACCCGAATTAATTGAGGAAAACATTGGTATAAGCAAAGACTTTAACAATTTTGAACTGCAAAATGCAATTGGCTCGCGAGATGTAGTCAAAGCCTTTAAAATTATTCAATATTTTGGTCATAATTCTAAAAATCATCCGTTGGTAATGACCATTGCCTTATTGTTTTCTTTTTTTTCAAAAATACTTAAATACCACGCTTTAACAAACAAAGCCGACGCTGCCAGAGCATTGGGTGTTTCTCCTTACTTTATCAAAGACTATCAAATCGCCGCTCGTAATTATCCTATGAAAAAAGCAAGTAAAATTATTTCCGCCATCAGAGAAATAGATATGAAAAGCAAAGGTGTGGGAGCCGGAAATATTACTCAAGGAGATTTGTTAAAAGAACTTCTATACGCTATATTCCATTAGTTTTTAAAAACTATGACTTATATCATTTTATTTTAATTTCATTTGGTGGACTTTTGTGTAAATTTTAAAAACAACAACAATGAAAAAAACAATTTTATTAGCAATTATTGCATTAGTTACAATTAGCAAAAGTTATTCTCAAGACGACAATAAAGGTCTTGAAGGAGCATGGTGGGGTTTAGGTCAATTAGAATTTACTGATGACGAAACTACCAGCTCGTTTACAATTTTACCTGTAGTGGGAACATTTATAAGTCCAAGCGTTACTGTAGGCTTAGGTGCCGGATATACCTCGACTAAAGTTGATGGACAAGACGCAGTTGATGCGTTTATTGTTATGCCTTTAGTTAGAAAATATTGGGCAATGAGCGATAAGTTTTATTTATTTGGTCAAGCTGATGTTCCTTTTTCATTTTCAGACGGTCAAAACTCATACGGTTTTAATTTACGTCCCGGTATAGATTATTTTATTGGAGGTAAATTTACCATTGAAGCCACTTTCGGACAATTTGGATACAACGTTGTTGATCCGGAAGGCGGTGACAGTCAAGGAACAACATCATTAGGATTTAATATGATGAATGTAAATTTTGGTCTTAAATATTTATTTTAAGATTATTTGGTAACCCAAGAAAAGTCCGGTAACTCATACAGAGCTACTGGGCTTTTCTTATGCCAAAAACAAGTATTTTTAAATTCAATAAATCGTTTCTTTAGGTATTATTTAAGCTGAATTTTCCTCCTCCTGTTAGGGAAAGTGTAATAAAACCTACCAGATAAAGTAATGCCTTTTCCTTTACTTCAAACAAATCATTTCCATGTACAACAAAAGCTGCCACCAGCATAAAAATTATTATAGGAATAGCTACCCATCTGGTTTTGTATCCAATAATTACCAAAATAGTGCAAACTACTTCGGCAAATAATGTTAAAATCAAGGACAATGTGGGACCTAACCCGATAGGGTCAGAAAAAGCAATGGTATCCATCGTTAAAATCTGAATTTTTTGAATTCCGTGATACAAAAGCATACCTCCCAATCCTAAACGTAATATTAAAAGACCTAAATGATATGATACAGTTGTTTTCATTTTTAAATTTTTTATAAATATACAAAACAAATATTACTTGTACTTTTGTACACTAACTAAAAAAAATGAGTTCAGCAAAACATTGGGTAGCTGCCGCAAGATTACGAACACTTCCGTTATCTATTTCCGGTATAATAGTTGGGTCGGCTATGGGAGATTCTAATTTTTTAAAATCACCTATTTTTTGGTTGGCAATACTTACCACAATCGGGTTTCAAATAATTTCAAATTTTGCAAATGATTATGGCGATGGAATTAAAGGCACCGACAAGGACAGGAAAGGTGAAAAAAGAATGGTAGCAGACGGTATTATTTCGGGTATTGCAATGAAACGGGCAGTAATGGTAACTTCGGCTCTTACATTTACTATTGCTATTTTTTTAATATATGAAGCCTTTGGAAATTCACATTTTTATTTATCTGTTTTCTTTTTAGTGCTTGGTATTTTAGCTATTGTAGCAGCCATAAAATATACAGTTGGCAAAAATGCCTATGGCTATTCGGGTTTTGGTGATTTATTTGTTTTTATTTTTTTCGGTTGGGTAAGTGTGGTAGGAAGTTATTTTCTTTTTACCAAACAACTACAATGGGATGTTTTTTTACCTGCTACGGCAATGGGTTTGCTTAGTATTGCCGTACTTAATCTAAATAATATGCGCGATATCGAAAGTGATAAACTTCATAAAAAAAACACGCTTGTTGTAAAAATGGGAATACAAAACGCAAAAATATACCACAGTTTTATAATCCTTATTTCTCTTTTTTGTATGGTAGTTTATACCTTACTACATCATAAAACTTCATTTTTATTTTTGATAGCATATATTCCGTTACTTTTTAATTTGGCTACTGTTTGGAACAATAAAAAGCCTCAACTGTTAGATTCCGAGTTAAAAAAAGTAGCATTGAGTACGTTTTTACTTTCGGTGTTGTTTGCTCTAAGTACCGTTTATTTTTTGTAGTTGTTTGTAAAACTATTTAATTTACTAAAGGTGGCTCTAGGTAAGGAAAGGTGTTTACTATATTCCTATCACCTGCATCGATGTTATCGGTAATCAAAATAGGAGTGTCTCCCGTACCATCTAGGCGATTGCCGTTGGCTCCTCCAAAACACAGCTTCAGTATAAAATCTATTGCGTCGTCTTGGGGGTTTCTCCCTGTGAACATTGTGTTTGAGTTAGGGTTATAAAATGTAGTTTCGCCATCGGGAGCAACTTGTAAAACATCTGAGAATGCTAGAAAAGATGAGAAAACATCGGCATTTTGCCCTAAAATATTAGGTTCGTAGTTAAATTCTTCCGGTGTAAGCCCTAAAGCTTCAGCATACCTATCATAATATCCTTCGAGTGCGTTTTTAAAAATAGTTTGGTACTCATTTCTATCGGAAGGAATGGTTACATTATAATTATTTCTATCAATAGCATCTCCACCTAAAAATAAGTTCACAGCAGGTCTGCCCAATATATCTTCTTGCAGATAGGTGCCTTCAAAACTAATTCCGCCAACAATACAAGGTTGGCAAGCACTTCCGCCACAATCAATTCCGGTTTCATCGCCATTTTGAATTCCGTCTGAACAAGTTACTTGATCGATTATATTTCCGTTTGCATTTTCGTCTGTACATTGAACAAAAAGCAATGACATAAAAGTTAAAAATGCTATTGTTTTAAAATTTTTCATTTTTTTTCTAATTATTGTTCTTTACGTTTTGCTGTAACCCATACGTTATAAGCCGGTGGAAGCCCGGACAACCCAAAATCACTCCCTATGTGTGCAGGAGCAGTGCCTAATAAACTATTGGGTACTTCTACTACAATAGCTAAGGTATTTTTATCTACAAAAAAATCGGTTGCTTCGCCTTGAGGATAAAACCCGTCCGGAACGGTTGTTCCTTCACTAATTTGCTTAAATCGTTCGTAATCAAAAAAGAAAGCATCTCGTCTGGGTCCTGCAAAAAGTTTTATACCGTTAGTTGTGGTTGTTATGTAACTATCTTCGATGGTAGAAATCTGAACTTGATTTCGGTTTTCGGTATTTATTTCGGAAGAAATTCCGGTATATAATGGAGCCGATGGTCCAAAAAAGTACATTGTGTCTGCTCTTTTAATGGCTTGTATCACCAAATCTTCAACCAAATCGCCGGTATTATCAATTTTTATTTCAATTAACACATCTTCATCAAATTGGGCGATTTGTGTAACGTTACCTTCTACCAAACCACTTTGAAGCGTAACAGCAAAAACCGTATTATCCGGGTTTTCGGCTTCAAAAGCATAAAAATCTGCTAAGTCTGAAGTAGTTCCCGCAATATTAGGTGCATCTGAATAATCGCCGGAAGTAAACAAAAAACCGGCAACAATTACCGACATTCCTCCAATGATTTTTACTAATTTTGATTTATTCATTTTATTATAATTATTTTTACAAAGTAAACACTTTTTTAATTAATCATCACGGCTTATGAACCCATCTTTATCCGGTTGGATTCCCAAATTTTTTACGTTATTTACTAAAGAAAAAATTCTTTTAAAAAATAAAGGTTCCAAGTTTTTTTACGAAGCATTGAAAAGCACAGGGTTTATCTATGGTTTTTCGGTAGATTCGGTTTTAAAACTACCCGCAAACAGACTTCAACTTACAACGGATGAATATACTAAAATCAATCTTTTTCACGCACTCCTTTTTAGTTTTTTTATAAACAATCCAAAAGCTAATTATAACGATGCAATAGATTGTATTATTGCGTTTTACAAACTTTTTGAAAAAGGAAAAACTTCATTTTTAAAGAAGCTTTCTTTTTCAAAATCGCCAACAGATACACTTGAACAGTTGTTTTTTTCAAGATTACAAGAAATAAATTCTGTTTCTGAAAAAAACACGGCATCTTTATTAACCTATGCGTTATTATATATAGATGTTTTGAGTTTTCAGAAATTTATACAAGAAGAAGCAAATTTAGACCAGGTTAAAAACTATTCTCAAAATTATGAAACCATTTTAATAGATTGTTGCTTTTTAACATTGCAAGCTAAACAGAATAAAACCGCTGATGATGTACAACTTATTGATTTATACCAATCGTCTAAAGAGTATGTATTAGAAACCCACCACACTAGTCTTAAACAGATGTCTCACGGCTTTTCTAACTTTAATTATTTTGAAAAAAAATACATTCTTGATTTATGCACTTTAGCGGTTTGGGAAGATAAAAAATTAGATCGATCTGAACGAGTTTTTTTAAATCAGATTGCAACTTTAATGCAATTTCCCTCTAATATTATCAATCAAAACATTGCCGACATTAAACAGTTTTCAGAAAAAAACAATACAAAGATTAAATTGTTTGAATACAATCACCCCATTAATCAGCTGTATAAAAATGCTTTTGAAACGGTAAAATTATTAATTATTAGAAACAGCAAACGCTTAACGCAAGAATTACTTGAAAGTAAAGAATTGCTCGTTTTATTGGGACAATCTACATTGCGAAATCTTTCAAATGAAGAAAAGAAAAAAGTTAAAAATCAGCTTCTGGATATTTGCAAAACAGTGCCTTCGCTAACCATTTTTTTGGTTCCGGGTGGCAGCTTGCTTCTTCCCTTACTAATTAAACTTATACCGGCACTGCTCCCTTCTGCCTTTAATGAAAATAAAATTGAAAAATAAACTACCCGATTAATATACTGTCTAATTATTAATTAAAATTATAATTTGACAGTTAGCATAAATAATAATTACCTTTGCCGGCTATGGCTAGAAAACGTAATAAACACATTATTTTTGAAAATATTGAAGTGATAGATGCCGGAGCAAAAGGTAAAGCTATTGCAAAAGCTCCTGATGGAAAGGTGATTTTTATAAAAAATGCCGTTGCCGGCGACATTTGTACAGTTAAAACTTTTAAAAAAAGAAAAAACTATTACGAAGCAACTGCAATACGTTTCGATAAATTTTCAGAAAAAAGAACACAACCCGCTTGCGAACATTTTGGTACTTGTGGTGGTTGTAAATGGCAACATATGGCGTATGAGTTTCAACTTTTTTATAAACAACAAGAAGTTGAAAACAATCTAAAACGCCTTGGTAATATTACCCTACCAAAAGTTTTCCCGATTATTGGATCTGCCCAACAGTATTACTATAGAAATAAAATGGAATTTTCTTTTAGTAATAATAAATGGCTAACATTAGATCAAATTAACAGCAATGAAGTAATTGAAAACAAAAATGCTTTGGGTTTTCATATTCCCGGAATGTGGGATAAAATTTTAGATATAAATAAGTGTTGGTTACAAGCCGAACCAAGCAATGCCATTAGACAGTTTGTAAAGCAAAAAGCCGAAGAACTTAACATTTCTTTTTTTAATGTTAGAAATCAAGAAGGCTTATTAAGAACACTTATGATTAGAACCTCCTCTACAAAAGAGATTATGGTGCTTTTACAATTTTATAAAGAAAATAAAGAAAAACGCGAACAATTATTACAAGCCATTTCTACTAATTTTCCCGAAATAACCTCACTACAATATGTTATTAATAGCAAAGGAAACGATACCATATACGACCAAAATGTAATATGTTTTAGCGGAAAAGATCATATTTTTGAACAAATGGAAGGACTTCGGTTTAAAATTACCGCTAAATCTTTTTACCAAACCAATAGTGTTCAAGCCTACGAATTGTATAAAATAACTCGTGATTTTGCCGGTTTAACCGGAAATGAAATTGTTTACGACCTCTATACAGGAACAGGAACCATTGCACAATTTGTGGCAAAACAAGCCAAAAAGGTAGTTGGTATTGAAGCCGTTCCCGAAGCCATTGAAGCTGCAAAAGAAAATGCAAAAATTAATAACATTAACAATGCACAATTTTTTGCCGGAGATATGAAAAAGATTTTTACCCAACAATTTATTTTGCAGAACGAAAAACCTGATGTAATAATTACAGATCCGCCTAGAGACGGAATGCACAAAGACGTTATAAAACAACTTATTAAAGTTGCACCTACAAAAATTGTTTATGTAAGTTGCAACAGCGCTACACAAGCAAGAGACTTGGCTTTACTGGATAAATACTACAAAGTAACTAAAGTACAACCGGTAGATATGTTTCCGCAGACGCATCATGTAGAAAATGTTGTACTTTTGGAAAAAAGAATATAGAATGATTAAAAAATCAATAATTAGTTTCGTGTTAATTTTTATGATATCGGGTTGCACCAGCGATGACATTTGTGAAGAGGGAAGTCCAACAACACCATTATTAATTATCACCTTTAAAGACTTTATTAATCCCGAAATTTCTAAAGAAGTAACCGCGTTAACCATAAAAACGGATGAAGAAAATCCCGTTGTTTTGCTTCACCAAGCAACAACAGATTCAATAGCCATTCCGCTAAACACAAACACATCTGTAACAAAATTATTTTTTATAAAAAATGACAATGAAGAAGACACCGGAAACTACGATGTTGTTACCTTTACCTACCAAACCCAACCGGAATATATAAACCGAGCCTGCGGTTACAAGGTAAATTACAACAACTTGGACGCACAACTTGAGACAGAAAACACAACCAATTGGATACAACAAATTAACCTTTTACAAACCACTGTTAAAGATGAAACAAGCACACATATTTCTATTTTACATTAGTCTTGTGTTTGCTACAACATCTTTAGTAGCACAAGAAGAAGACCAAAAACAACAAGACACATTATCCCCCAAGCACAAATACGGTTTGCGAATAGGAGCTGATATAAGTAAACCGCTTCGAACTTTTTTAGAAAAAGGATATTCAGGTTTTGAAGTTGTGGGCGATTTTAGATTTTCTAAAAATTTTTATTTCGCAGCCGAATTGGGTTCTGAAAAAAAGGATTGGAACAAACCAAATCTTACCAACACAACCACAGGTAGTTATATTAAATTAGGAGCCGATTACAATGCTTATAGCAATTGGTTAAATATGAATAATGCCATATTTGCAGGTTTACGATATGGTTTTTCAACATTTAAACAAGAACTTACCGGTTATAGTATTTATACAACCAATCATGATTTTCCAAATCCATTTGTAGAAACATCGCAAGAGTTTTCGGGTTTAACCGCACATTGGTTAGAACTTATTGTGGGTGTAAAAACCGAAATTTTAACTAATTTATTTTTAAGCATTAACCTACAATTAAAAAGAAAAATAGCCGAAGTAAAACCCGAAAATTATGATAATCTGTACATTCCCGGTTTCAACAGGACAAACGATTACAGCGATTTTGGTGTAGGATATGGCTATACGATTTCTTACCTAATTCCTATTTTTAAAAAATAAAGACGTATCAATATTGTTATTGCCCTCTATAAAAAATAATAGTACTCAGCGTTTTTATAACAATGCTTATATCTAAAAAGAAGCTTCTGTGTTTAATATAATACAAATCGTATTGAAGTTTTTCTAGTGCATCTTCAGTCGAAGAACCATATTTTGCATTTACTTGAGCCCATCCGGTAAGTCCCGGTTTAATAATATGTCGAATTTCGTAAAATGGAATTTCTTTAGTTAATTCTTTTACAAACACCGGTCGTTCGGGACGGGGACCAATAATACTCATTTCTCCTTTTAATACATTAATAAACTGGGGGATTTCATCAAAACGAGATTTTCTTAAAAATTTTCCGAAACGAGTAATTCTATTATCTACTTTTGATGCGTACTTGGCTCCATCTTTTTCGGCATCAACAATCATACTTCGCAGTTTAAAAATTTTAAACGTTTTTCCATTTCTACCTACTCTATTTTGAGTGTATATTAACGGTCCTCTATTACCTAACAAATTTCCGACAAGTACAATAGGTAAGAGTAAAATTCCTAATAGTAAACCAATAGTTGAAAATAAGACATCTAAAAATCGATGGAAAAATAGATATAATTTATTTTGATTACTTCTACTAAAAGGGAAGTATCTATAAAAATCTTTACTCACATGATGCACAGGAACTCGGTGTGTAATTTCTTCATATACTTGTGTATATTCTCTAATAACCACTCCCTTTTCTAATGTTTTAATAAGTTGATTATTTAAATCTAAAGTCATTCCGGTTTCAGAAGGAACAGCTACTACTACTTCCGAAATTTGATAGGCTTCAATAATTTTTTCTATTCCCTCAGTTTTAGTAGGTTCTTCAATTTCTTCAGATAAAGAAATAAAATGAGAGTTCAGTGCATCTACAACACCCAACACCTTATAATTCGGATCGGATTTTTGAAGCGATTTAACCAGTGGTTCTATATCATTTTTATTTGCAATTAGTAAAACTCGTTTAAAAAATCGAGGGGCAGAGATTAAAACAATGTAAGCATATCGCCAAACAAATAATGAAACATTTACAGCCACATAAAAGTAAACTATTTGTAATCTGTTTTCGGGAAGCTCCGGAGTATAATAAGGAGTTAACAAGTAAAACAAGACCGTAACAGAAGAAGTAAGTATGATGTTTTGCACCACAATTTCAAACTTACTTGCTTTTTGCAAATTATACAATTCAAAAATAGTTCCAAAAATATTTAAATAAAACACTAAAACGATAGACCAAACCCAATGTGAAGCATTAATTTTAAAATAATCAAAATCAAATATTAACCCTATTAAATAAAGAGCAAACAAGACAAAAAGCGTATCAAAAAGACGTAAAAGAATTTTACGCTCGGAAATATCAAAATGAATGTTAGCAGGTGTTGACATAGGTTAGTTTGGCGGGTTAAAAGTACGTATTTATTTTAAAATTTAGTAGCAAAAAACAAAATCTCATTAATGTTTTGGTATTACAGTTTGTAATAAATCTATTTTAGATACATTTAAAAAAATATTTGGCAAGTTTGTTTAAAATTGTATTTTGCAAAAAAGTTAAACTATGCAAGAAACGGCTAAACTTATAGAAGACACCACTCCTTTTTTTAGCAATGACACTGTTATTTTCGGGGTTTTAATGATTTGCTTGGGTCTTATTTTTTATACTTCATCAATAAAAACAGGTTTTTGGAAAAAGTTTTACGCAATTATACCGGCATTATTTATGGCTTATATTATTCCGGCAGCATTAACAACTGCGGGGATTATTGCTCCGGAATGGATTTCAATAAACGATAAAGGTGAAGCCATTTCTCGCGCAACCAATTTATATTATATGGCAAGTAGGTATTTACTTCCTGCTGCATTGGTTTTAATGACTTTAAGTATTGATTTAAAAGGTGTTTTTAACTTAGGTCCTAAAGCACTTATTATGTTTTTAACCGGAACGGTAGGGATTATTATAGGAGGACCCATTGCCGTTTTATTAGTAGGAAGCATCTCTCCGGAAACGGTTGGTGGCGAAGGTGCTAATGCTGTATGGAGAGGACTATCTACTCTTGCCGGAAGTTGGATTGGTGGTGGTGCTAATCAAACAGCAATGCTGGAAATATATGGTTATAACCAAAAATTATATGGCGGGATGGTATTTGTTGATATTGTAGTTGCAAATATTTGGATGGCTTTACTTTTAATTGGAATAGGAAAGTCTGAAAAAATAGATAAATGGCTAAAAGCGGATACTTCTGCCATTGAAAAATTGAAACAAAAGGTATCTCATTTTTCAAAAAAAGTTGAGCGTAATCCTTCTGTTACCGATTTAATGATTCTTGGAGCTATTGCTTTTGGTACGGTAAGTGCAGCACATTATTTCGGCAACTTTTTAAGCGAATTTTTTAAAGATTATGTAAATGCTTTAACCGGTATGAGCAAAAACATTCTTAGCTTTTTAGGTTCGTCTTTTTTCTGGATGATAACCCTTACCACGCTCATAGGAATTTTACTTTCCTTTACCAAAGCTAGAAATTACGAGGGTGCCGGTGCCAGTAAACTTGGTAGTGTATTTATCTATATTTTGGTGGCTAGTATAGGTATGAAAATGGATTTGGAATTAATTTTTGACAACAAAGGGTTGGTAATCGTTGGATTGGTATGGATGACTATTCACGCTCTATTACTTATTGGAGTCGCCAAGCTTATTAAAGCTCCTTATTTCTTTCTAGCTGTAGGAAGCCAAGCCAATGTTGGTGGAGCTGCATCTGCGCCAATCGTAGCCTCTGCTTTTCATCCTTCTCTGGCAACTGTTGGCGTTTTATTAGCTGTTTTTGGATATGCCATTGGTACCGTAGGAGCAATTTTATGTACAATTTTAATGCAATTGGCTGCAGGCGGATAGTTTTTATTGTTTTTTTTATGCATATTTGCAGGCTTAATATCGTATTTGATGAAAACTATTTTTGGTGTATTTACGTTAATTTTACTGTTATTTAGTTGCTCAAAAGAACATAATCAAATGTCCCTTTCCGGAAGTGTAAAAGGACTTAAAAAGGGTGTTCTTTTGCTTCAAAAAGCAAATGATTCTGCAATTATTACAATTGATTCTGCAAAAATAAATGATGATGAAACTTTTACTTTTACTGCTGAAGTTAAAGAACCGGAAATATATTATCTAGGCTTAAAACTGGGAAATACACCTGCCAAAGAATATATTGCGTTTTTTGCAGAACCTTCC
>JALWKK010000063.1 GCA_027081505.1 Flavobacteriaceae bacterium | reverse complement strand
GAATTGCCGAAACAGCGACCAAAAAATATTTTCTGAAAGTAGCATTAAAAATTAAATCAATAAGTTTAAAACAAAAAATTTAAGTTTAACCAAGGTTTAGTATCTTTACAAAGCCGTAAAAATTTTTAGATTATGAGAAAATTTTTTAAAAAAGCATTGTTAATTACGGGAGTTATAGGAAGTTTTTTTGCATTTACAAATAGCCAACCTGCTCATGCAAACCCAGAAAAGGCACCGGAATATAAGGATAATAATTGGTGCGATTCACCAGGAACAGGCTGTATTCTTATCGACTTAGATACAATTGTTATTGATATAAAAAAATAACACCCAAAATTTTAAAAGAGCGACACTGTCTGAAAAGTATAAAAATTTGTAATTTTGAGCATAATCAAAGAACTTTATTGAATTTGCGATAATAAAATGATTATTGCTAAAAACGATTTTTTAAATTACGAACATAAGACGATACTTTTCAGACGGTTTTTTTTAAATTTGAAAAAAATAGTTTTTATAAGATGACAGCAAAGTGTTTAAGATTTTTAATGGTTTTTGTTTTGGTGTTTTTATCTTGCGCCGAAGAAAGTAAAGTCGGTAAAAAAGAATATACCCGTAAATTAACGGTAAAGAAAAACGTAAAAATCCCCATAGATGGCGATGTGCATTACAAAAGCTGGCAGATACATATAAAAGACAAAGGCGATACAACCTATCTGGTAAGGAAAAATTATTTTAAAAATCAAATTATAGAATACAACTGGAATACGGGCAAAAAAGTAAGAACACTTACCTTTAAAAGAAAAGGACCCAACAAAGTAAAAAAATTTGATTCTGCCGGTTTTATAGAAATAGCAGACAGCATTTACGCAATAGCAACCGGTCGTAGCCGGCTGTACATTGTAAAAAACGACTCGGTGTTACTAAAAAACAATTACGATGATACCGGAAAAGGCTGGGGGTTAATTATGAACGGATTTAATAAAAACCTACCGGTTAAGGTGGGTGATGAACTATTTTTTTTTAGAAACCCACCTTTCGATAATCTTAACCCTTCACAATATTATTCCTCTTACTTGTTGGTAAAATATAATGTAAACACAAATAGTTTACAAGAATGTAGCGTTAAATACCCCGATGCCTATAAACCCGATGAGTGCTGGTGCTTCCCACAACTAAGGCAATCTTTTACGCTAAACAACAAAGGCGAACTTATTTTTTCGTTCCCTATAGATTCATATTTATACAGATACGTGATAGAGAAGGATACCTTGATAAAAATAAACAAACCCCTGCAAAGCGGTTTTAATGCCGAATTTACTCCATCCGAGTGCAAAGAATTATCACCCGAAAAATATCATTATTCATTAAAAAAATCTGCAGTTTACGAAGCAATAAAATACGACCCGTACCGTAACCTTTATTACCGAATAGTATTGTTGCCGCCCGATGAATTAACAAAAAAGAACGCCAAACAAAAAGACTTTTATATAGCCGTAATGACCTTAGACGCCGATTTTAATATCATAGCAGAAGATATGTTGCCTTATAACACCTATGACTACGATGATTTTTTTGTTACAAAAGAAGGTTTTTGGTTATCGAGAAACAACCCGAATAATCCCGATTTTGATGAAAATTTTATGAGTTTTGATTTGTTTACGCTCACCGAAAAATAATGAAATATCTATTGTGTGTTTTGTTCGTGTTTACATTGTCTTGTAATTGGGTCAAAACCAAAGAAGAAAGAATCATCGACTATATCGGCAATTATCTTAATATACCCATTAAACAGGGAAACTTATTTTTGATTCTTCCCACACGAGACACGTGTAATACTTGCCTGATTGCAACGCGAGAGTTTTTGATAAAAAAAGACGGAATACACAAAAATATATACTTGATATACATAGGAAATTCAAAAAAAGAACTTCAATTTTTGTCGGAAGGACTCTCCGAAAAGTACAATGTAATATTCGACACTAAAAATGCCGGTGTTATCAAAGGAGTTGTAAGACATTATGCGGTTCTAATAGATATTAGTAAATCACAAACCACTACGTTTGAGTTTTCAACCTCAACTAATTGGGATAAAATGAAAGAGAAAGTAAACACGCTAATAAACACAAAACAACAACCTTGATACCTTTTTTATGAAATTAAAAGACTTTGCTATTCTAAATACAATAAGAGAAAGTGACGATGTTAAGGTTTATAAAGCAAAACACAACACTACTCTCAAACAATATGCCATAAAACTTATAAAAAAAACAAGTAAAATCCCCAACTCAAATTATTTAACAACAATTACCCATAACAATATTATAAAATGTTATTGTGCCAAAGAAATAGTAAAACAAAGTAAAAAACACATAATGTATGTATTGGAATGGTGTAACGGAGGCAGCTTGAGAGATAAATACAACAATAACGGCAAGTTAACATTTGAGTATCTTTTACAGCTTTTGGAAGCGGTAAATTATTTACATAAGCTAGGTATTGTTCACGGAGATTTAAAGCCCGAGAACATACTTTTTAGCACCAAAGGCAAAAAGACAATAGTTAAATTATCCGATTATAATACAACTCTTGGTCGGCACAATGCCATTGCGATAACACCCGAGTACAGCCCTCCGGAATATAAAACTTATACTGCCAAGTCGGATATTTGGTCGATTGGATGTATTCTTTTTGAGTTTTTTTTAAAAAGACAACCCTTTGGCTCTCGAAATGAAAAAACAACAATCAAAACTATTTTAAACAACATAGCAACAATGCCTTTGTCAAAAGAAATATTTAAAATACCCGAACCGTACCGGTATATAGTTTATAAAAGCCTTAAAAAAGACCCCGAAAAACGTTTTAAAAATGTTGAAGAAATTATCTCGCTTTTACGAAAAACCCCCGGATTTTTAAAAAAAGTAAAATATTCATACCTTTACGTCTGCGCAATAACCAAAAATCAACTGTTTTAACCGGAAAAAAGAGATAAATTTTTTTTTAACATCATACTTTTTTCACTACTTTTATTCAAAAATTTTTTACAGTGAAAAACCTTCTCTATTTACTCTTGGTTTCTTGTTTTTTTATTGCCTGTAATACCGGGCAAAACTCACAAAGTAAAGAAGAAGAAAACAGCGAGTTAAAACCCTCGGGCAAGGCATTGCCGGTTACGGTAACCGTGGTTAACCAAAGCGTTTTTGATAAGCAAATTCTATCCAACGGCAAGATAGAAGCACTACAAAAAAGCGAACTGCGTTTTAAAACCACCGAGCGCATACACACCATTTACGTAAAAAACGGACAACCGGTTAAAAAAGGACAATTACTGGCAAGTCTTGATAACCAAGTGCTTGCAAATCAGTTGCAAAAAGCACAAATCGAGTTGGATAAAGCAAAGCAAAAACTACAAGAAGAAAAAATAAATTTTGGCGGTGGCGATACCTTGCAAATTACACAAGAGGTTTTAAAAAACTTGCAAATCAGTAGCGGTTTTCTCGAAGCACAAAACAACCTGCAAAATGCACAATTACTATACAACCAAACCCTGCTAAAAGCTCCTTTCTCGGGCGTAGTTGCAAATATCGAAGCAAAAGAAGGTGACTACATCACACCAAGCGATGCGTTTTGTACCCTTATTTCTCAAAACAAATTACAAGTGGTTTTTTCTATACTCGAAAACAACCTGCCTTTTGTTACCAACGGTCAACCGGTTACCATTACTCCTTTCGCAAACCCCGAAACACAATATACCGGAAAAATTACCGAAATTAATCCCTTTGTTGACGAAAACGGACTTATTAAAATCAAGGCTTTATTATCCGGTGGCAGCAACAACTTGTTCGACGGTCTAAACGTTAAAGTTATTATTAATAAACCCCTGCAAAACGTTATTGTAATACCCAAAGAAGCACTGGTTTTACGCTCCAACAGAGAAGTAGTGTTTACCGTACAGCAAGACCTAGCCAAATGGAACTATGTAGAAACACTTGACGAAAACACAACAAGCTATGCCATAAAAAAAGGACTCAAAATAGGAGACACCATCATTATTTCGGGCAATATGAACCTGTCTCACGACGCAAAAGTAACCCCAAGCTTTAAACCCAAAGAAGATAAAAAGTAAACAAATATGGTAAAGTTTTTAATAAACAGACCCGTTGCCGTATTTATGGCTACTTTTGCTTTTTTACTGTTGGGTATCGTTGCATCTTTTCAAATTCCCACTTCCTTAATGCCCGATATCCCCATACCCGAAATTACCGTACAACTGCAATATCCCAACAATACCGCCCGAGAACTTGAAACCAATGTGGTAAGACCGTTAAAAAACCAATTACTGCAGGTTTCTAACCTAAAAAACATCGAAAGCCAAACCAGAGACGGCTTTGCCTCAATAAAATTACAGTTTAATTACGGAACCAATACCGATTACGCATTTATAGAAACCAACGAAAAAATAGACGCATCGCTTAATTACCTGCCAAAAGACATAGACAGACCCAAAGCCATAAAAGCATCCACCACAGATATACCGGTTTTAAACCTTACCGTTTCACTAAAAGAAGATTTTAGTAACGAACGATTTCTTGAGCTAAGCGATTTTACCCAAACCGTTATAAAAAAAAGAATAGAACAACTGCCCGATATCGCACTGGCAGACATCAGCGGGCATACCAAACCCGAAATAATTATAACACCATACCAAAACAAAATTACAAGCCTCGGCATAACCAATGAGCAATTAATAGAAGCAATACAACAAAATAACTTTAAGCTGGGAAATCTACTTGTGCAAAACGGTATTTACCAATACAACTTTAAATTCTCAAACCCGCTTAAAACAAAAGAAGATATAGAAAACATATACCTGAACCTGCACAACAAACTGTTTCAACTCAAAGAACTGGCACAGGTTGCTATAGAACCGCAACAAGACAAAGGACAAGTGTACTACAACGGAAAACGAGCCATAGTACTTTCTATCATCAAACAAGCAAATGCCAGAGTATATAACCTTAAAGAATCTTTAAAAACCCTGACAAACGAGTTTAAAAAAGATTACCCCAACCTACAGTTTAATACCAATCAAGACCAAACACAACTTTTAAAAATATCCATAGACAACTTAAAAGCCAGCTTATTAATTGGAAGCGCCTTGGCAATACTCATTATGTTCTTTTTTATAAGAGATATAAAATCCCCTTTAATTATTGCCATAAGCATTCCGGTTTCGCTTATTACCGGCATATTTTTTATGTATCTTTTCGGTCTTTCCATAAACATTATTTCGTTATCAGGGCTTATTCTCGGAGTAGGAATGATGATAGACAACGCCATTATTGTGATAGATAACATAAATCAAAAAATAAAACTGGGACAAAATCTCGAAAATGCCTGTGTAGAAGGAACAAACGAGATAATAACACCACTTTTAAGCTCGGTTTTAACCACTTGCTCCGTTTTTTTACCGTTACTGTTTCTTAGCGGAATTACCGGAGCCTTGTTTTTTGACCAAGCCGTTGCGGTAAGCATTGGATTAGGTGCTTCCTTGCTGGTCTCTGTTTTTTTAATTCCGGTTTTGTTTAAACAATTTAACAAAAACTTTAGCATAGAAAAATGGACAACCGCCCATTTAAAATCGCAAAACATCGAAAATTGGTACGAAAAAGGATATAAATTCTTCTTTAAAAAAAAATGGATTGTTTACGGCATATCCATAGTTAGCATTATCCTTTCGGTTGTTTTGTTTTTAACTATGGATTATTCACAATTGCCCGTAATAGATAAAAATAAAACGGTTCTCAAATTAGATTGGAACGAAAATATTACCGTTCAAGAAAATCAAAACAGAATTCGTTCAATATTAGAAAACAGCACCGAAGCAGAAACCGTTTTTACTCAAGTAGGAGAACAAGATTTCTTATTACAAAGCGATGATATAAAAGGTTTTTCCGAAGCATCCGTTTTTATTCAAACCAAAACAATACCCGAACTAAACACATTAAAATCCAAAATTAAAAACAATATTAAGTTAGAATTTCCAAATGCCAATTTCAGCTTTAATGAACCTAAAACCATTTTTGAATATATTTTTAAGAATGACCAAAATAAACTGCTTGCCAAAATCTACTCCAAAACAAGCATAGAAGCACCCAACGAGGACAACCTTACAGAACTGGCAACGCTTTTAAAAAATCAAGACGTCTCTCAAATTCCTTTAAAACAAACACTCTATATTCAAATCATTCCCGAAAAACTCGCTTTGTACAACATAGCTTACAACAACCTGATTAATGAACTTAAAACCGCCTTTAATCAAAACTTTATCGACCATATAAAAACATCCAAAAAATTTATTCCCATCAAATTAAATTATGATATAAAGTCTTTTGAAAACACTATAAACAACCTTTTTGTTACAAACAAAAACGGCTCTCAAATAGCAATAAAAAATGTAATTAACATAAAAACCGAACAACAATACAAAACCATTTTTGCCGGAAGAGGCGGCGAATACCTGAAAATTCCTATAAATACAACAGACGCATCTGTTTACGAAACAATGAACACAATACAAGAAAAATTCGTAAACAACCCGGAATTTAAAATACAATTTTCCGGAACTTGGCTATCGATACAAGAGCTAAACAAAGAACTCGTTTGGGTAATACTCGTTGCTGTTTTACTATTGTATTTTATTATGACCGCTCAATTCGAATCGCTATGGCAACCCGTTATTATCCTTTTGGAAATTCCTATCGACATAGGCGGTGCGTTGCTTTTGTTATGGCTATTTGGTGGCACCATTAATATCATGGCGGCAATCGGCATCGTGGTAATGAGTGGCGTAATTATTAATGATAGCATCTTAAAAATACACACCATTAACTTGCTTAGAAAACAAGGACTAACATTAGAAAACGCCGTAAAACAAGGAGGAAAAATACGATTAAAACCCATTCTTATGACATCGCTAACAACCATTTTGGCATTACTACCTTTTCTATTTTTAAAAGGATTGGGAGCAGAACTACAAAAGCCTCTATCCCTTACCGTTATCGGCGGAATGATAATAGGCACTTTTATAAGCCTTTATTTTATACCTTTAATGTACGTTCTATTTACAAAAAAATAAAATGACCATAACCCTCTTAAGCAGATGAAAAAAATAATAGCATTACTAACTATAATTTCTTTTACAACGCTACAGGCACAAACCGTATGGACACTTGAAGACTGCCTGCAATATGCCAAAGAACACAATTACGATATCCTGAAACAAAAGTTTCAAAACCAAATTAATCTGGAAGATAAAACCATAGCAAAAGGCAACTATTTTCCCGATTTGTCTTTTACCGCCACACAAGGTTTTAACCTCGGAAACTCTTTTAACGTATCTACCGGAGTAGGACAATTGGAAAGTAGTTTTAACAGTTTTAGCCTTTCGTCAAACGTAACTTTTTTTAACGGATTTAAAAACAAATACAACCTGCAAAAAACAAAATTGGCTTTAGAAAAAGGACAAGTAGATTTTGAAAAACTGTTTTTTGACCTCTCCGTCGAAATTATTAACAAATACCTGCAAGTACTGTTTAATAAAGAAATCTATAAACTCACTCAAGAACAATTACAAATAAGCGAAGCGGAAGTAAACAGGTTAAGACAATTGGTCAAAAACGGATTAAAACCCAAAAAAGAACTATTGGAGATAGAAGCAACTTATGCCACAAATTATAAAGAAAAAATAATAGCAAAAAACAACATTAACAACAGCTTAATAGAACTAACCACCTTATTAGACGTTAATAAAATGGAAGGTTTTGATGTCTCACAGGTAGAAACAAACCAACTACAACAAAACAATGCAATCTTTTCTCCGCAACAAATTGACACCATTGCAGAAAACACACCGCACATTCAATCGCTTTTACTCGATTACAGAATAAAAGAACAAGACGTTAAAATTGAAAAAACAAATTTTTACCCGCAAGTTTCGCTGAGCTATTCATACAACACCAATTATTACCATATTATCGGTCAAGAAGACAGAGTATTTAACCAAGAAACAGGAATCTTTGAAGACAATGGCTTTTTAATTCAAATACAAAACAACCTTACACATTATATCGGACTAATAGTTACCGTTCCCATATTTAATAAATTTTCTGTACAATCCAATTTGGATAAAGCCAAAATACAATCGCAAATAATTTCTTTAGAATTAGACAATCAAAAAAAGGAAATCAAAAACCAAATCGAAATTGCCACCAACGATGCCATTTCGGCCAAAGCAACCTTAGAAGCCGCCCACAAAGCTTACGATTCACAAAAAGAAGCATTTTTAATCAACCAAAAAAAATTCAGAGAAGGCATTATTACATCAGATGTATTTCTGGAAAGCAAACTAAATTACACCCAAACCCAAACAGAACTTATAAAAGCAAAATACGACTACATTTTTAAAACCAAAATACTTTCAATCTTGATAAAATAAAATAGTAACTTTACGGTTTTATTTTAAACTTACCTTGGCTTTTTGTGTTTAACTGAAAATGAGTCTGGTATTTTAAATTTATACAAATGAAGAATATAGTTACAATACTTATTTTATTCTACGGACCGGTTATTTTTTCACAAGAAAAAGACAGCCTTATTGTAACAAAAGATTCGATAAAAATGCAATCGCCGGAAACCGTTACTACTTTTATTCCTCTTGAAAAAGATAGTGTTGCGGTTTTAAAAGATTTTGCTTACGCCCGAAAAATTGATAGTCTTTGGCTTCAAGATTTATATAACAACAAACGGTTTGAAGAAATCTACGGAAGCATCAAAAACCTTGATTTTACACCGGTAGATTACCAAGAACTTTCTACCGAAACCCTAAAACAACGCCTTAAAGAACTAGATGCCAAAACCCCTTTTCACATCGAGTATAATACTTCGTTGGAAAGTGTGATAAAAGGCTATTTAAAAAACCGGAGAAAAACAATGGCAAAGTTAATGGCGCTGAGCGATTATTACTTCCCGATGTTTGAAGAAACGTTTGATAGGCATAATATTCCGCTGGAAATGAAATATTTGGCGATTGTAGAATCGGCATTAGTACCCACGGCACAATCACCTGCCGGAGCAAAAGGGTTGTGGCAATTTATGTTTAGCACCGGAAAATTATACGATTTAAACGTTAACTCTTATGTCGACGAACGAGCAGATCCGGTAAAATCAACCGAAGCGGCGGCCCGGTATTTAAAAAAATTATATACTTTTTTTAACGATTGGGATTTGGCTCTGGCTGCCTATAATTCGGGACCGGGAAATGTGTCTAAAGCCATAAGAAGATCGGGCGGTAAGCGTAATTATTGGAACATTCGCCAACACCTTCCCCGAGAAACAGCCGGCTACCTTCCGGCATTCTATGCCACGATGTATATTTTTGAATATGCCGAAGAACACGGCTTTAAAAGTAATGGACCTCAATTTCCGTACATTGCAACCGATACGATACAAATAAAAAAAACAATATCGCTACAACAAGTTGCAAAAATAACCGGAATAGACACTACAGAACTGCGATTTCTTAACCCCGAATACAAATTGGGAATTATTCCGGCTGTCGAAAAGAAAAACTATACCATCCGGCTTCCCGTTGATAAAACCGGATTATTTTTAACAAACCAACAAGCCATCTATGCTTACGCAGAAAAAGAATTTAATAAACGAGAAAAACCCTTACCCGAATTTACAAACCAACCCGATTATGTTCGATATCGTGTAAGAAGCGGCGACTATCTCGGAAAAATTGCCAAAAAATTTGGCGTAGGTATAAGCCAAATAAAACGCTGGAACAGATTGCGTTCAACCCGATTAAGAATAGGACAACGCTTAATTATTTACCCGAGAAAATTTGTAAAATCTTCAAAGTCCGAAACAGCATCTGTAAAAAACAAAAAAACCTATACGGTAAAAAACGGTGATTCGTTATGGAGTATTGCTCAAAAATTTCCGGGTGTTACCGTAGAACATTTAAAAAAATGGAACAATATTAGCAGTACCAAATTAAAACCCGGGATGAAGTTAAAAATTCAAAAGGGATAATGGCTTTCTTTTGAAGCATAAATACTTGCATCCAACATACTTAAAAACACAAATAATTTTCTACTTATGAAAAAAATTATAACCATTTTCGTCGTCTTATTAGCGGTAACATCGTGTAACCAAAAAGGAGAAAATAACAAAAGGATACTTCCGAAATCGGTTGGTAATATCAATGCACTACAAGTAGTAATAAACGATAGCTTATGGAATGGTGAAGTTGGAGAAACCATACGAAAGTATTTTGCAGCACCCACAGACGGATTGCCTCAAGACGAACCGCTGTTTGATCTTCGACAATTCAAACCGAAAGCTTTTAGCGGTTTTGCTAGAACCAACCGTATTATATTAAAAGTAGGAATCAAACAAAAAGATACCGTCTATATTAAAAAAAACCCATATGCAAGACCCCAAACAGGAGCGTTTATTTATGCGAAAACACCAAAAAACTTAGTGCAATTATTAGAAAATAACCACCAAAAAATCATCGAGGCTTTTCATCAATCGGAAATAAAAGAGCGCCAACGCCGTACAGCTGTTTCTACTTTAAAATTAGACTCTTTAAAACAGTGGTTTGGCATAACTCTTAAAGTACCGTCTGCATACAAAATTGCCAAGAAAACACCACAGTTTTATTGGATACGAAAACATTTAAAATCCGGCAGCACCAACATTTTAATTTACGAAGTACCTTTAAACGCCATAACAAGCGATAGTCTGGCAATGCGACAAATTATTAAAATAAGAGACTCTATTGGCGGGAAAGAATTACCCGTTGAGGACAACGGAAGGTTTATTACCGAAAAGGCTTATGCTCCCTTTTTATTTAAAACCAAAATAGCCGGTTTTCCCGCTTATGAAACCAAAGGGACCTGGGAAGTAGAAGGCGAATTAATGGCAGGACCCTTTGTAAATTATGCTATTAAAGACACCATTAACAACAGGTATTTAATTTTGGAAGGATTTACTTACGCACCTTCGGTTGACAAACGAAACCTTCAGTTTGAGCTGGAATCTATCCTGCACTCGGTAAAAATGGTTAAGAAATAAAATAATTTGCCTTTTAACGCAGGTGTTTTAAGAGCAAAACACATCTAAATATTTTTTTAGACAAGACTAAAAATCTTGATAAACAAATAATTAGCGACGAAATAGGTTACATAAACAAAAAAAACAAAGCAACAAAAAAAAGCCCTGTAAAAACAGAGCTGTTGGTAAAAAAAGGTATTAGATTTAATTATCATTAATCTTCTTTGTGTCGTCGGTATCTTCACGTGAAGCATCTTTAAATTCTTTAATACCGCTTCCCAGACCGCGCATTAATTCGGGTATTTTTTTTCCACCAAAAAGCAGGAGCACCACTATAACAATTAATATTATTTGCCACGCTCCCATTACCAAGGGTATAAATAATGCTTTCATCTTTCAAAAGGTTTATAAGGCAAAGATAATAAGAAAACTTAACATACAAACCTTACAAAACAGAATAGTTGTTTATTTTCTAACCTATTTACAATATTTATTCTATTTATAAGGTTAACACCGTAACCGAAAAATATATCCCAAAGCAGTTAAAACAATCTCCGGTTAGTTTATATTTGTACCTAATTATGGCAAGAGAAGAAAAAAAAGTTAAAAAACTAAAAAAGAAGTTACTTCACAAATACCGGCTGGTCGTTCTTAACGAAGATACTTTTGAAGAACGATTTTCGTTTAAACTAAACCGCCTTAATGTATTTGTGTTTAGCACTGTGTTTGCATTATTGCTCATTGCAGGAACCACTCTTTTAATTGCTTTTACCCCGTTACGGGAATACATTCCCGGTTATTCTTCTACCAAATTAAAAAAGAAAGCCACGCAACTTGCTTATAAAACAGATTCTTTACAACGTGCTTTATCAATAAACCAACAATATTTAGCTTCGATAAGAAAAGTATTAACCGGTGAAGTAAAAACCGTTCAACTCAACAAAGATTCATTGATTGAAGCGGCAAAAATAGATATATCACAAATAGATTTTAACCCCTCAAAAGAAGATTCGTTATTACGCGAAAAAGTTGCCCTTGAAGACAAATACAATCCGCTAACAGATGCTTCCGAAAAAAGTTTTGTGCTATTTGCTCCGGTAAAAGGCACCATAACACAAGGGTACAATCCCAACGAAAAACATTATGCCGTTGATGTGGTAACAACCAAAGACGCTCCGGTTAAAGCTACGGCAGACGGGACGGTAATTTTTTCAGAATGGACAGCAGACACGGGTTTTGTTATTATTTTAGAACATGCCAATAATTTAATTTCGGTTTACAAACACAATGCTTCGTTAATCAAAAGTCAAGGGGAATTGGTAAAAGCCGGTGAAGTAATAGCCATTACAGGTAACACGGGAGAACTTACCACCGGACCCCATTTGCATTTTGAGCTATGGAGCGATGGTTACCCGATAGACCCCACAAACTTTATTGATTTTGATTAACCTAAAACCCATTGCAGCCAAACTATTTGCAAAAACCGTTGTTAACCGTATTAACAAATGGGCAAACAACCCTGTTGAAACACAAAAAAAGGTTTTTAAACAACTAATTACCCAAGCAAAAAACACACAATTTGGAAAAGATCACCGGTTTATCAAAATAAAAACACATCAAGATTTTGTAAAACTCGTACCGGTTCGCGATTATGAAGCATTAAAACCCTACATCGATAAGGTAGTAAAAGGCGAAGAAAATATTTTATGGAAAGGAAAACCGCTTTATTTTGCCAAAACGTCCGGCACAACATCCGGCGCAAAATACATACCGCTAACCAAAGAATCGATGCCCACACATATTCAAGCGGCTCGTAATGCGATACTTTGTTACATTAACGAAACCGGAAAAGCCGATTTTGTTACAGGGAAAATGATTTTTTTACAAGGAAGTCCCGTGTTGTCTGAAACCAACGGAATTAAAACCGGAAGACTTTCGGGAATTGTGGCACACTATGTCCCTAAATACCTTCAAAAAAACCGGCTCCCTTCTTGGGAAACCAATTGTATTGAAGAATGGGAAACCAAAGTGAATGCTATTGTCGAAGAAACCATCCGTCAAAATATGACCGTAATTAGCGGAATTCCATCTTGGGTGCAAATGTATTTTGAACGTCTTGTTTCTAAATCAGGCAAAAAAGTAAGCGACTTGTTTAAAAACTTTAATCTTTTTATTTACGGCGGTGTAAATTACGAACCCTACCGAAATAAATTTGAAGAATTAATAGGAAGAAAAGTAGATAGTATCGAGCTGTTTCCGGCAAGCGAAGGCTTTTTTGCTTTTCAAGACAAACAAGAAGAAAAAGGAATGTTGTTGCTGTTAAATTCCGGTATTTTTTACGAGTTTATTAAAGCCGATGAGTTTTTTAATCCCAACCCGAAACGATTCACTATCGGAGAAGTAAAAACAGGAGTTAATTACGTAATGATAATTTCTACAAATGCCGGCTTATGGGCGTATAATATAGGAGATACCGTTATGTTTACCTCCACAAACCCGTATCGGGTAGTAGTTACAGGGCGGATTAAGCATTTTATTTCGGCATTTGGAGAGCATGTGATAGGAAAAGAAGTAGAAGAAGCCATTAACGAAGCAATGAAACAACACGGCTTTTCAATTTCCGAATTTACCGTAGCACCCCAAATTAACCCTCCCGAAGAAGGATTACCCTATCATCAATGGTTTGTAGAATTTGAAAAAACACCAAAAAATTTATCTGAGATTGCCCTAACAATTGATAAATCATTACAAAACCAAAACAGTTATTATAAAGATTTAATAACGGGAAAAGTACTTCAGCCTTTAAAAATAACACCATTACCACCGGGAAGCTTTAACAACTATATGAAATCGCAAGGAAAATTGGGCGGGCAAAACAAAATACCCAGACTTACCAACGACCGAAAAATCGCCGATATTTTGCTAAAAGATAAAAACGGATAAATTTATTCAGTAACCGGTCTTCGGCTTTCAGTTGGCAGTCGGATGGGTATGAGGTGACAGTTTTAAAAAAAAAACGAAACCATCAATCAAAAAAAACCTCTCGTTTCCGAAAGGTTCATTCTTACTGTGCGGGCGGAGAGACTCGAACTCTCACACCTTGCGGCACTAGATCCTAAGTCTAGCGTGTCTACCAATTCCACCACGCCCGCGAAACCTCAAAAAATATGGAGTGCAAATATAAGCAAGATTTACAACTTCCAAAGAAACTATTTCTAAAAATTCATCCTTTTTAGTACCTTAGCCTCTTTCAAAAACAAATCTAACTATGAAAAGTGCCAAACCTTATATACAAGAAAATAAAGATAGATTTCTTAACGAACTAATTGAGTTATTAAAAATACCTTCCATTAGTGCCGACCCTTCCTTTAAAGAAGATGTTTTAAAAACAGCCGAAGCCGTAAAAATGGCACTTGAAAATGCCGGATGTGATGCGGTCGAAATTTGTGAAACTCCCGGCTATCCTATTGTTTATGGTGAAAAAATAATTGATAAAAATCTTCCTACAGTTTTGGTTTACGGTCACTATGATGTACAACCGCCCGATCCGTTAGAGCTTTGGGACAGTCCGCCGTTTGAACCTGTAATAAAAAAAACAAAAACACATCCCGAAGGAGCTATCTTCGCGCGTGGAGCCAGTGATGATAAAGGACAAATGTATATGCATGTGAAAGCATTAGAGTATATGACCTCAACCAACCAACTACCTTGTAATGTAAAATTTATGATTGAAGGCGAAGAAGAAGTGGGTAGCTCCAGTTTGGGTTGGTTTGTAAAACGAAACCAAGAAAAACTTGCCAACGATGTCATCCTTATAAGCGATACCGGAATGATTGCTAACGATGTTCCGTCTATCACAACCGGTTTGCGGGGATTAAGTTATGTTGAAGTCGAAGTTACAGGACCCAACCGTGATTTACACAGCGGTCTTTATGGCGGAGCGGTTGCTAACCCCATAAATGTTTTGGCAAAAATGATAGGTTCACTTCACGATGAAAATAATCATATTGCAATTCCCGGATTTTACGATAGAGTAGAAACGCTTTCTGATATTGAAAGAACAAAAATGGCAGAAGCACCATTTAGCCTGAAAAATTATAAAAAAGCCTTGGAAATTGACGATGTGTATGGAGAAAGAGGCTATACTACAAATGAACGAAATGCCATTCGTCCTACACTTGATGTAAACGGAATATGGGGCGGTTATATAGGTGAAGGTGCAAAAACCGTTATTCCAAGTAAAGCCTATGCAAAAATAAGTATGCGATTGGTTCCCAATCAAGATTGGGAAGAAATCACCCAATTGTTTACAAATCATTTTGAAAGTATTGCTCCTAAAGCTGTAAAAGTAAAAGTAACACCACATCACGGAGGGCAAGCCTATGTAACTCCTATTGATTTTACAGGCTATAAAGCAGCCGAAAAAGCCTACGAAAAAACCTTTGGCAAAACACCTATTCCACAACGAAGCGGCGGAAGCATACCTATTGTTGCGCTATTTGAAAAAGAACTCGAAAGTAAAACTATTTTAATGGGATTTGGTTTGGATAGTGACGCTATTCATTCACCCAACGAACACTACGGAATATGGAATTTCTTAAAAGGAATTGAAACCATCCCGCAGTTTTTCTATTTTTTTACCGAGATGAGTAAATAGGGAAAATAATTACCCAAAATTATTGCATAAACTCTTTTTGGTGTAGTATAAAGAATTAACCCGAAAAATTCACGGAATTTTTAAACGACTAAGTACTACCAACAAATTTGTGTATTTTGAAAACACCCAAATTTGGGGCATTTCTAAGTCGGAGTTTCCCGCATCTCCCTCTTTGTCCATAGCAGATTCATATAATTCGTAAGTTCAATTAGTAAATGCAACATTTAGGAGCATAATGTAAGTCAATATTCGTTATACCTTCGCTCTTTTTGAGAAGTGAAGCGTAGCGAAACGGAGCAAAAAGAGCGAAGGGATAAACCCTT
>JALWKK010000062.1 GCA_027081505.1 Flavobacteriaceae bacterium | reverse complement strand
TTACATTATTTTCAGCAAGACAATCACCCTGACTTTGTTACCGAATTGGTTGCAAAACAAAGTAGTATGTTATTGTCCGGCTTTGGTTTTGCAGGTAGTGTTGTTCCGGATGCCGGAATGCCGGCAATGAAACTGTTGGTTAACAATATGCCGGTTGCAATCATCGTGGAAGGTTGTAATGCGGTGAGTATTATTATTTTATTTGTTTCGTTTGTGATTTCGCTTGCTCAAGATTTTAAGAAGACGTTTTTGTTTCTTTTTGTAGGAATGGTTTTAATTTATACTGTAAATATTATTAGAATAGCTTTACTTTCATTCTTGTTATACAAATATCCGGAACATACCGAATTTTTACACGGAGTGGTTTTTCCGGGTATTATCTACGGAATGGTTTTTTTACTTTGGGTAATTTGGATAAGAATGATACCTAATTTTTATAAAAATGTATAGACTCTTAAAAATTTTATTCATAGTATTATTTGTTGTTGCTTTGGTTTTGGTGCGTACATTGGAGTCTTCTGTTTTTTACGATCCGCTTTTATCTTTTTTTAAAACCGGTCATTTAACACAATCGTTACCTGAATTTAATTTTTGGAAATTAATTGGTTTTACATCTTTGCGATTTTGGGTGAATAGTTTTTTGTCTTTAGGTATTTTGTGGTTTGTTTTTAACGATAGGGAAGTGCTTAAAGTTTCGGTAGTGGTATATGTATTTTTTTATTTGGTATGTATTTTTTTATTTGGTTTTTTGTTACAACATTCAAGTAAAGGAGATTTTTTATTCTTGTTTTATGTAAGACGATTTTTAATACAACCTTTAGTGTTGTTGCTGTTGTTACCGGCTTTTTATTTATTCAAGAAAAGTAAAAACCTAAAAAAGCCTGCTAAATTATAGCAGGCTTTTTTTAGTTATTCCATATATTAAATTTACATCATTCCGGGCATTCCGCCGCCTGCTCCCATTGGTGGCATAGCAGGGGTTTCTTCTTTAATATCTACCAAAGCACACTCGGTTGTTAAAATCATTCCTGCTACCGAAGCTGCATTTTCTAAGGCAACACGTGTTACTTTTTTAGGGTCTATGATTCCGGCTTTTAACATATCTACATACTCGCCTGTTTTTGCGTTAAACCCGAATGTTTTTTTCTCTTCCATAACCTTGTTTATCACTACCGATCCTTCACCTCCGGCGTTTTCAACAATGGTACGGATAGGAGATTCGATTGCTCTGTTTACAATTTCTACTCCTGTTTTTTCATCTTCATTCTCGGGTTTTACATCTTTAAGTGCATTTTTAGCGCGTACTAATGCAACTCCTCCACCTGCAACGATACCTTCTTCAACAGCGGCGCGAGTAGCGTGAAGAGCATCATCTACTCGGTCTTTTTTCTCTTTCATTTCTACTTCACTGGCAGCACCTACATATAAAACAGCTACTCCGCCGGCAAGTTTTGCCAAACGTTCTTGTAGTTTTTCTTTATCGTAATCGCTGGTAGTGGTTTCTATTTGTGCTTTAATTTGGTTTACACGTGCTTTGATGTCTCCTTTTTTACCTGCACCGTTAACAATGGTTGTATTGTCTTTATCTATTGTTACGGTTTCGGCAGTACCAAGCATATCAAGTGTTGCATTTTCGAGTGTAAATCCGCGTTCTTCCGAAATAACGGTTCCGCCGGTAAGAATAGCAATATCTTCCAGCATTGCTTTACGACGGTCTCCAAATCCGGGTGCTTTTACCGCTGCAATTTTTAAAGATCCTCTTAGTTTGTTAACAACAAGTGTTGCAAGGGCTTCACCATCTACGTCCTCGGCGATGATAAGCAATGTTTTACCTTGTTGTGCAACAGGTTCGAGGATAGGAAGTAAATCCTTCATTGTAGATATTTTTTTGTCGTATAATAAAATCATCGGATTTTCTAATACGGTGTTCATTTTTTCGGGATCGGTTACAAAGTAAGGAGAGAGGTAGCCTCTGTCAAACTGCATTCCTTCTACCACATCTACATATGTGTCTGTTCCCTTAGCTTCTTCAACGGTAATTACACCTTCTTTTCCTACTTTGCCAAAAGCTTCGGCAATAAGCGAACCGATAAATTCGTCATTATTAGATGAAATTGCAGCTACTTGCTTAATCATATCGGAAGAATCGCTTACTTTTTTGGCTTGTTTTTCCAAATCGGTAGTAATGGCTTCCACGGCTTTATCAATCCCGCGTTTTAAATCCATAGGATTGGCACCGGCAGCCACATTTTTAAGCCCTTCTTTTACAATTGCTTGTGCTAATACGGTTGCTGTGGTAGTACCGTCTCCTGCAAGGTCGTTGGTTTTGGATGCAACTTCTTTTACCATTTGTGCTCCCATATTTTCCAGGGCATCTTCCAGTTCTATTTCTTTAGCTACGGTTACACCGTCTTTAGTTACTTGCGGAGCGCCAAATGATTTGCTAATGATTACATTACGTCCTTTAGGACCTAAGGTTACTTTTACTGCATTTGCTAATGCATCTACACCGCGCTTAATACTGTCGCGTGCTTCTACATCAAATTTTATATCTTTTGCCATAATTTAGTATGATTTATTTTTTGTTTTTAAGTGAGTATTTATTTTTTAATTAAAAAAAGATGAAACCTTATACAATAGCAAGGATGTCGTCTTCTCTCATCATCAGGTAGTCTTTTCCGTCGAGTTTAAGCTCGGTACCTGAGTACTTTCCGTAAAGAACAGTATCACCTACTTTTACAGTCATAGGTTCGTCTTTTTTTCCATTTCCTACGGCAACTACAGTGCCTTGTTGGGGTTTTTCTTTAGCCGAGTCGGGTATGTAGATTCCCGATGCGGTTTTGGCTTCGGCTTGTTGTGGTTCTACTAATACTCTGTCTGAAAGTGGTTGAATTTTTAATGCCATTTTCGTTTTGTATTTTTAAGTTGTTAATTAATTTTTTTGTCATTCCATATTGGCAGAAATTGTGCCAGTAGTTTAAATCTGTCAAATTAAGATAAAAAAATGCCAGCTTGTCAGTTTGTTGTGATAAAGTAAATTGGTAAGATTTGGTAGTATGATGGTTACTTTATTGAAGTGTAAGCTTAATTTACAAATGAATGATTTAAACTCGGGTGTTTATTTTATTAAAATAAGTTCCGGTACGAGTCGGTTGGTCATTAGAAAAATTAGTAAATAATTTGTAGTGATTATCCGATAATCATACCGGCAATAGTAGCCGAGATTAAGGATGCAATGGTACCTCCTAATAAAGCCCGCATTCCAAATTTGGATAAGGTTTTTCTTTGTCCGGGCGCTAATGAGCCAATTCCACCGATTTGAATCCCGATAGAGGCAAAGTTTGCAAAACCACAAAGCATATAGGTTGCCATAATAACCGATTTTTCGTAAGTAAGGTGTACGCTATTGGTTACGTTTTTTAAATCGGCAAGTTGAATATATCCTACAAACTCGCTTGCTACCAGTTTGATGCCGAGTAATTGTCCCATTAAGGTCATATCTTCTTTTGCAACTCCAATAAGCCACATTAAAGGAGCTAATGTGGTTCCTAATATAGACTCAAGCGAAAGACTTTTGTAGCTGCTGTTGGCGGCAATCCATTCATTGAGCGTTGTGATGTCACCTATCCAGCCCAAAATACTGTTAAACATTGCAATAAAAGCAATAAAAACAAGTAGCATTGCTCCCACGTTTACAGCCAATTTTAAACCTTCTGTCGTACCGTTGGCGATGGCATCAAGCAGGTTGCTTCCTATTTTTTCTGAAGAAACTTTTACATCGGTATTTATTTTTTCGGTTTGAGGGTAGAGAATTTTTGAAATAACAATGGCTCCGGGTGCTGCCATCACCGAAGCTGCCAATAGATGTTTGGCAAAAACCAAACGCAATGCAGGGTCATCACCACCTAAAAATCCAATGTAAGCCGCTAATACTGCACCGGCAACAGTTGCCATTCCTCCAATCATAACGAGTAGAATTTCAGATTTATTCATCTTTTCTAAGTAGGCTTTAATAAGTAGTGGTGCTTCTGTTTGCCCTAAAAAGATGTTTCCTGCCACACTTAGACTTTCGGCACCGGATATTTTTAGAAGCTTACTGAGTAACAACCCAAACAATTTAACTACTTTCTGAATGATACCTAAATAAAACAATACAGAAGTTAATGCAGAAAAGAATATAATAGTTGGTAGCACTTGGAAAGCAAAAATAAAACCGTAGGAGTTAATATCCATTAATCCTCCCAATAAAAATTCACTGCCGGCACGCGTAAAATCCAATACCAAAACAAATATTTTTCCAACAGCCTCAAAGGCGGATTTTATAAATGAAACTTTTAAAACACCAATGGCAATTATAATTTGAAACGATAGACCGATACCAACAGTTTTCCAGTTGATGGCACTTCGGTTATTACTGAACAAAAATGATATGAATAGTAATGAGATCATTCCTAAAACTCCTCGCCAAAGGCTGTTTACCGTAAAACCTTGACTGGGTATGATAGAGTTTTTTGTGTTTGCTTTGTTTTCGTTGTTGGTTACGATTGGGTCTATTTCTTTTTTTGTTTTAAAAAAATATTTTGTTCCTTTTTCTGATAACACCAAAGTACTGTCTGTAATTTCTAAAACTTTATATCTGCGTATCGTGTCCGATGGTTGGTTGTAAAAAAATACCAGTAACTTGTTCTGATATATGTAATCACCGGAAGCTTTTAAGTTGTTTTTAGCTTCTAATTGATAGTTAAAACTGCCTTCGGAAAGATTTAAAAAATCATATAGAGGATTGATATTGAAGAGGCTTTTATTAGAAGCGTTTTCGATTTTTGAAAATTGCCATTGCTTTTCAATGCTTTGACCTGATGTAGTGATTTGAATACTAATAAATATTAAAAATATTAATGCTTTTTTCATAAATTAATCATCTTGTCCGGACTGAAGTTATTTACCTCTTTTATTTATTTCATCTCTAATTGCCGCAGCCTTTTCGTATTCTTCATTTGCTACAGCTTTTTCGAGCATAGAATGAAGTTGTTTTAGTGTGTATTTTTGGTAGTTTTTAACATTTTGTTTTGCCGAAGACGTAGTTGCTTCTGTGATTAAGTCTTCAATAATTTGTGCCTCTTTTTTTTCTACAGGTTCTTTATCTTTTGGCATGTTTTTAAGGTAAATTCCTGCTTTGTCCAATATATCTTTATAGGTAAAAATAGGTGCATTAAAACGCAAAGCCAAGGCAATGGCATCACTTGTTCTGGCGTCTATAATTTCTTCGATACCGTCTCTTTCGCTAATAATACTGGAATAAAAAACACCATCTATAAGTTTATGAATAATAACCTGTTTGATTACTATCCCATATCTTTTAGCAAAGTTTTTAAATAAATCATGAGTAAGTGGTCGTGGCGGTTTTATTTCTTTTTCCAGGGCAATTGCAATAGATTGTGCTTCAAAAGCTCCTATAATTATAGGGAGTTTCAGCTCACCATCCATCTCGCTTAAGATAAGTGCATAGGCTCCGTTTTGTGTTTGGCTGTACGAAATTCCTTTAATGGTAAGTCTTGTTAGACTCATGGTGTGGCGTAATAATTGTGTTTGTTTTCGGAGTTCAAGTTACAAAAAAAAGCTATTTAAGCAAAGATACTTTCTTTAATTAAATAGCTCTTTTTTCAAGGTATAAAAAAATTAAACGTTTTGCGCTTTAAAAGCTTTTAATTTTTCGGTGAGTTTGGGGACTACTTCAAAAGCATCTCCCACAATTCCGTAATCTGCAGCCTTAAAGAAAGGAGCCTCCGGATCGTTATTAATCACAACCTTTACCTTAGAAGCATTTACTCCTGCAAGATGCTGTATTGCTCCCGAAATTCCTATAGCAATGTACAGATTAGAAGCAACCGGTTTTCCGGTTTGTCCAACGTGTTCGCTGTGTGGTCTCCAACCCATATCGCTTACCGGTTTAGAACATGCGGTAGCTGCACCTAAGACTTCGGCTAGCTCTTCAATCATTCCCCAATTTTCGGGACCTTTTAATCCACGACCACCGGAAACTACAATGTCTGCATCGGCAATGGTTACTTTATCGGTAGATAAATCAACAGAAATTACTTTAGTATTAAAATCGTCTTGAGATAATTGAGGTGAAAAGGATTCGGTTGTAGCAGCAGTTTCATTTTCGTGTAAACCGTAGGCATTTTTGGACAAACCTATAAGTTTTACCGGTGTGTCTATTTGTGTAACGGCAAATGCTTTGTTTGAAAATACAGTAGATTTAACCTGAAAGGGTTCTGTGCTTTCCGGTAAGCTAATTACATTTCCTACATATCCTGCTTCTAAATTTACAGCTAGTAATGGTGCCATATATTTTTCGTTTGCAGAAGAAGAAATAATAACTACTTGCGCATTTTCTTTTTTTGCTGCTTGCGAAACAACATCTGCATAAGCAACTGCATTAAAATTGTTTAATTGTTCGTTTGAAACTTGTAAAACTTTTGATGCTCCGTATTTTCCTAACGACGAAACATCATTACTATTTATTGCAACTGCAGTAACTTGAGTTCCTAATTTATCTGCAATTCCTTTTGCATAGGAAACGGCTTCAAAAGCTGTTTTTTTAAATTTTCCGTTTTCAGATTCTGTATATACTAATACCATAATGTTATTTATATTAAATTACTTTTGCTTCGTTATGGAGTAAATCAATTAATTCGTCCACACTGCCGGCTAATTTAACGGCTCCTTTAGGTGCCGGTTTTTCGAATTTCACAATTTGTGTTAATTGAGGTGCGTCAACAGCGTCTTTTACGTGAAGTGGTTTGGTTCGTGCTTGCATAATACCTCGCATATTAGGTATTTTTAAATCGGCTTCTTGCACCAATCCTTTTTGAGCGCCAAGAACTAAAGGAAAAGAAGTGCTTAGCGTTTCTTTACCACCGTCAATTTCTCTTGTAGCGGTAACTTTATCACCTTCTACCTCAATACCGATACAGGTGTTTACAAAGTTGCTTCCGGTAAGTTTAGCCAGCATTCCGGGAACGGATCCTCCGTTATAATCTATGGATTCGCGACCGGCAAATATTAAATCATAGTTTTCCTCTTTCACTACGGCAGCAAGTTGGTTGGCTACATAAAAACTGTCGCTTGGTGTAGTGTTAACTCTAATGGCTTCGTCGGCTCCTATGGCAAGCGCTTTTCTAAGTGTAGGTTCTGTTTCTTGTCCGCCGACATTTACAACATGAACGGTAGCTCCTTGTTTTTCTTTAAACCAGATGGCACGAGTAAGTCCGTATTCATCGTTGGGGTTGATTACAAATTGAACGCCGTTTGTATCAAAACGAGTATCTTCTTCGGTGAAATTAATCTTGGAAGTTGTGTCCGGTACATGGCTAATGCAAACTAATATTTTCATTTTTTTCAGGTATTTTTAAAAGTCAAATTTTCAAGGTACGAAGGTACGGATAAATTCCTAATTTTTACTATGCACGCATAATATTTTTTTATGATTTATTGAAAATGTTTTCAGAAATGGGCTTGTGCCTTATACCGAAAGTTTTTTTGTCTCAAGGCAAGACAACGCTGTTATGAAAGTTTATACCGAATACGAATCGAATTCAATATAGTTCAATTTCAAGTTCTCTCATTGAACTATTTTCATTCTGTAACGGCATTAACCATTCTAAAGTATAAAATAGTTTTGGATTATTTTATATTAAGAATAGGTGTTAAAATGCAAACCCGTTGAAAAACTAAATCTTAACTGTTTAGGTGTTAGGGATATTTCTAAAAGCATACTAGAGTCCTTAACGGTACGCGTAAAGTACGGTTATTTTTATCTGCCAAGTGTTTGATAATGTTTAATAAAATTGTTTAGTGCTTCTCTTGAGAATCGAAAGCTAAAAATAGAGTTCATCAAATAATAGTTTTCTTTGTCTATGGCATATTTATAGGCTAATTTAGCAAAATCTAATTTGTTGTTTTCAAATCTAAATTTACTTGCTACTTTTATTAAGGAAGATGTTGTGTATTTTTTTTGTCTAAATGCCAAATAGTTGGCTATAGAGCTTAACTTATCGTTTTCATAGTTTTCGTTGTTTAGAACAGATAGGAGTTCCTGAATTTCATTTGCTCTTATTGGTGTATTATTTGTTCTTGAAATTACTCTGATAGGGTTTGTTTTTCTGACAGGGTTTGTCAATTTTTTTAAAATTGTATGTCCATGAAATGTTTTGTTTATAGTTTCGATAAACTCGATACTTTTATTTATTCCGTCAAAAATAGTTTTGCCTATTTTTTTAGGTTTTTCTACATTTGATAAAGAGGATTCGAAATTTAGTATTAGTCGGGTTGTTTCAAAGTTTTTTAAGAGTTCTTTAACCAAATCACTTGCTCCTGATTCTTCCAACATTTTATCAATGTCCATAGATAGTGATATGGATGCCGTGTTTTTATGAGTGTTTGCCTTTACTGGTGGTAAGTGTACCACTCCAAACTCATTAGATCTAAAACTACCTTTGTAAATAAAGTCGGTTGAAAATATCTTTAGAGGAACATTTTTTAGTCCCACGTTGTTTCTGGTTAGAGTAATTTCTAAAGGTTCTATCATTTCTTGGTTTGTAAACATTAGTTCCTTATCTTTTTTGTAGGACAGTCTTACGCTAGATATAAGTTCTCTGTAACTGTCTAATATATATTGTCCAATAAAAATGGTTTCGCCATTTAGCTCTGCTTTTAATCGTTGACCCAGATGATGCTTGATAGCAGAAAGAGAAAGAACATACGATGATATTGCTCTGTTGTAATCATTTTCTTTATCATATTTTAAGGCTTGTTTTAAACTCAACAAAGCATCCTCTACAGCTTTCTTTCTGTGTTTTTCTACGCTTTCTTTGCTTAATCTGTAATAGACCCAATATTCGGTTTTGTTCTCCCATCTAGCAACTTTTTTAGAACCTTTCAGCTCATTATTACTGTATGTTTTTAAAGAGTTGTTATACATCTCTTTAAGTCTGCCATTGGTTTCTTGTTGTTTTAGAATAGAGTTATTTGATATGTAAACTGAAATTTCCGAAGATATTTCTGCGTAGGCATTTTTTTTGGCTTGTTCTCTAAAATCTTTGTTTCTTGTTTTTTGAGCTACACCAATTCCTATATAGTAATCTTGCGAGACTGGATGTTCTTTTACCCAATTTGGAGCATTGGAGTAATCTGCTATTTTTTTTGAAGAAGAGCAGGACACCAAAAGAAAAAACACACTCAAGAAAAATAGTTTGTTAAAAGGGAAAGACGTTTTGTTTTGTGTTTTGTGTTTTTTTCGAATATAATGCGTGTGAGCTAATTTATCCATTGTATTATTTTGCAAGTGAAACAATGAGTCAAGTATTTTTATATCGACCGATTTTTTGGTCTAAAGAATTTTGATATTGACTCTTTATTGTTATATATATTTCTACCAAAGTAGCGATAATTGCACAGCAACTTTGGTTTGTTAAAAATAAAAACCGTATGACTATAAAGGTTAATTAATGACTATTGCCTGTTGGACAGTTTTTCCATTTCTTTTTCAAAAGTTTCTTTAAACTTTTCGTAATTATAATCGGCTTTTATCTGTTCGTTTTTGGATAGTCTTTCGTTGTATTTTGTTACAATTTTTTCTCCGGATAATTCAAGAGCTAGGTAACACTTGTAATTCCCTTCAGGAGTCTTGGTAAACTTTTCGCAAATTTTAATTGCTCCGGTTAGTTCTTGATCAACAATAGTTCGGGTCATTTCATTGAAAGTTTCTGTAAGCTCTTCTTTGTTATTAAATTCAGATGATTTAACAAAATTATCACCTACAATTTTCATGGTAGAGCTGATTGTTTTGGCTAATTCCGCTTGTGCATTTGACCGGGCTTTTTTCTTTGCTACCATTTGGTCAGAGCTTTCTCCTATGGCATTTGCTCTAAATATTTTATTGGTGGAAGAATAGTCTTTTCCGGAGCAGTAATTTTCAATCAAAACTTCACCTCTTTGTTTCACGTTTTTTTCTATAGCTCTCTTTTTTGAATTGCAAGAGGCAACCAGTATTAATAGTATCGTTGCTGCTAATACTCTTGAGAAGTTATTTTTTTTCATATTTTTTAGTTTACGTGTTTTGGTCAAAATTCGTGCCAAGATACCAAAATTAAATGTTTTCAGGTAGGTATTTTTATATTTCCTTAATTTAGGTATATCCTGCAAGTAAATTTAAGATGCTGACTTGTAGATTTGTGGAACTTTAAATTTGATGTTTTTTGTAGAAAAGAAATATCAAATTTAGAGATTAATCAAGTTCGTTATTAAAAACACTTAAACTAAAGAAAATAATAGTATTTTTGCTTTCTTATTTTTAGTAAAAGGAAACAAACTAAAAAAAAATATTTGTATGAAAACGGTACAATTTAGAGAAGCAATAGCTGAAGCAATGAGCGAAGAAATGCGAAGAGACCAAAGCGTCTTCTTAATGGGAGAAGAAGTAGCACAATACAACGGAGCGTATAAAGCAAGTAAGGGTATGTTAGACGAGTTCGGGGCAAAGAGAGTGATTGATACACCAATTTCCGAAGCAGGATTTTCAGGAATTGCAATCGGATCTGCTATGAACGGAAACAGACCAATCGTGGAGTTTATGACTTTTAATTTCTCACTGGTAGCCATAGACCAAATTATCAACAACGCTGCTAAAATGCGCCAAATGAGTGGCGGACAATTTAATATACCAATCGTTTTTAGAGGACCCACCGGTTCTGCCGGACAATTGGCTGCAACTCACTCACAATCGTTCGAAAATTGGTACGCCAATACACCCGGATTAAAAGTGGTAGTACCCAGTAATCCTAAGGATGCGAAAGGTTTGCTAAAAAGTGCCATTAGAGACGACGATCCGGTAATCTTTATGGAAAGCGAACAAATGTATGGTGATAAGGGTGAAATTCCCGAAGGTGAATACCTTATACCGCTTGGAGTTGCAGATATTAAACGTAAAGGAAAGGATGTAACAATCGTTTCGTTCGGAAAAATAATTAAAGAAGCGTATAAAGCCGCCGATGAACTTTCGGAACAAGGTATTGAATGTGAAATTATAGATTTACGTACCATACGCCCAATGGATCATAAAACCATTATTGAGTCGGTAAAAAAAACCAATCGATTGGTTATTCTGGAAGAAGCTTGGCCCTTCGGGAATGTAGCGACCGAAATCACCTATCAGGTACAAAAACAAGCCTTTGATTATCTGGATGCACCCGTCGAAAAATTAAACACCGCAGATACACCGGCACCGTTTTCACCGGTTTTATTAGAAGAGTGGCTACCCAACAGTAATGATGTTGTTAAAACAGTAAAAAAAGTATTGTACAAAAATTAAGCTTTGTTTCTTACTTTTTTAAATTCCAACCAACCATAACTTGTACAAATTTTTAAATAAATGAAACATAGTTTCTATGTATTTATATTGCTTTTAACTTCCTTTGTTTACTCCCAAACAAAAGTTAGCGGTGTGGTACAAGATAGTACAGAAGAACCTATTGCCTACGCCAATGTTTTCTTTAAAGGATCAACTATTGGCACCATTACCGATGAAACCGGAAAATTTTATTTAGAAAGTGACGATGATTATAACACATTAATAATATCTTTTGTTGGTTATAAAGAAAAAGAGTTAAACCTTTCTAAAAAGGTTTCTTTTGATATGATAATTACTTTAGAAGAAGAAGCCGCATCATTAGATGAAGTTGTAATTATTTCAGGAAAACAACCTAAGAAAAACAATCCCGCAATTGATATCCTTCGAAAAATCTGGAAACATCGAAGAGAAAACGGTGTTAAAAAATTTAAACAATACCAATACGACAAATACGAAAAAATAGAATTTGATTTGAATACCATAGACTCCGCATTAATAAAAAATAAAATATTTAGAGGAATGGAGTTTATTTTTGATCAAACCGATACATCAAAAATAACCGGAAAAACATACCTGCCTATTTTTATTAATGAAACCTTCTCTAAAGTATACGGCGATAATGAGTTAAAACAAAAAAAAGAAGAGATTATCGGTAATAAAAATTCCGGATTTCAAAACAACCAAGCGCTTATTGCTTTTGTAAAGGATTTGTACAGCAATTACAATGTGTACGACAACTATTTAAAGTTTTTTGACAAAGCCTTTACCAGCCCGTTATCCCGTACCGGAATTGGTGTTTATAATTATGTATTGCTGGACAGTGCCTATATCGATAACAAATGGTGTTACAACATTGTGTATTACCCGAGACGCAAAAACGAACTTACTTTTAAAGGCGATTTTTGGGTTAATGATACCACTTGGGCAATTAAAGAAATAAATCTGCAAGCATCAAAAAGTGCCAATCTAAACTGGGTAAGAGATGTCTATATCGAGCAAGAATTTGAAGTGCTAAATGATTCGGTTTTTCTTATTACTCGCGATTATTTTATGAGCGATTTTAGTTTGCAAAAAAAAGAAAAATCTAAAGGCATTTACGGAAAACGTACTACGCTTTATAACAACTATGTTTTTGATGTTAAAAAAGATAAAAAAATTTACAAACAAGAAGAAATCGACCCTTACACCGAAGAGGTGTTAAACAGACCCGATGATTTTTGGGACAAAAACCGGATGGAACCCCTGAGCAAGAACGAAAAAGGAGTTTACAAAATGTTAGATACCCTAAAAACCGTACGCAGATTTAAAAATTTATACAGTCTCGCTACCACCTTGGCAAGCGGTTATTACGAGTTTTCCAATTTTGATTTCGGACCTGTTTTTTCAACCTTCGGATTTAATGAAGTAGAAGGATTAAGACTTCGTGCCGGAGGCAGAACCTATTTTGGTCAAAACGACCCTTGGCGTATCGAAGGTTTTGGTGCTTACGGATTTAAAGACCAAAAATTTAAGTTCGGTATTTCGGGTAAAGTACTACTCGATAAAAAAACAAGATTAATCGTTTTTGGCGGACACCGCAGCGATATAGAACAAACAGGAGCAAGTTTAACCACCTCGTCCGATGTACTTGGCAGAAGTTTAGCCTCGTCTGCCTTATTTACGGTTGGTGCTAATGACAAACTTACCAAAATTAAAATGACCACTTTCGGGTTTGAAATAGAACCTGCAAAAAACTTTATTACTCGAATTACAACCAGATACAGAACGCTTGAATCTGCATCGCCCACTTTTAGTTTAGATTATTTTACACCTCAAGGAACTATTAAATCTACAGTTACACAACCCGAAGTTGAGGTAAGCCTTAGTTACACTCCAAAACGAAAAACAACCGGCTATGGAGTAGAACGAATGGTGGTTAATCAAGGAAACTTCTCTACCTTTTTTGTATCCTATACCAAAGGAATAAAGGATTTTATAAATGGCGATTTTGAGTATCAAAAAATTCAAACATTATTTACCAAACCATGGAATATTGGTGGAATTGGAAGATTATACACTACCGTTGAAGCAGGAAAAACCTTTGGTGAAGTACCGTTGGGTTTATTAAGTCCCATCCCAGGAAACCAAACCTATTTTAGTATTTACAATACCTTTAGCCAATTAGATTTTTATGAATTTGTTAGTGATACGTATGTATCTTTTCATATGCAACATAACTTTGGCGGAAGAGTATTTTCAAGGATTCCTTTCCTAAAAAAACTTAATCTACGAGAGGTAGTTTCTTTTAGAGGTGTTTACGGGCAAATTTCTGATAAGAACAGAATGTTAAATGCATCCAATATTAGCTATCAAGCTCCGGAAGATATTTATTGGGAATGGAGTTTGGGGGTAGGAAATATTTTTAAGGTTTTTCGATTGGATTTTAACTTTCGAGGTAATTACCTTTCTAATCCCAATGCTCGAAAATTTGGAGTAACCGGAGTTTTTGGTTTTTCGTTTTAAAAAAACTGAAAAAAGATGATTTTATAAAATTGTTTTTCTATCCCAACCTATTTTGTTACTTTTGCAGGCTAAAAATAAACGAGAAATTAATTAACTAATTATTTATGGAAAAATATACTATCTATGCGCCAATAGTACTTTCGATTGTAGGTTTACTCTTTATGCTTGTAAAAATGAGCTGGGTAAAAAAACAACCCGCAGGTAATGAGCGCATGCAGTTTATTTCAAAAAGTATCAAAGAAGGCGCTTTGGCTTTTTTAAATGCAGAATATAGACTACTGTTAATTTTCGTAGTAGTAGCCTCTGTATTGCTTTACATCATTTCATCACTGGTAGACACTACTAGTTGGATGATTGTTCCTGCATTTATTATAGGAGCTGTTTTTTCGGCAGCCGCCGGAAATATAGGAATGCGTATCGCAACAGACGCCAATACACGTACTGCCGAAGCAGCAAAAACCAGTTTACCCAAAGCTCTTAAAGTTTCGTTTGGAGGAGGTACCGTAATGGGATTAGGTGTTGCAGGACTAGCCGTTTTAGGATTAAGTTTACTGTTGCTATTCTTTTTAGGGCAATTTTTAGGTAACGGAAAACCATTTTATGATGAAATGACTATGGTTCTTGAAACACTTGCCGGATTTTCACTTGGAGCCGAATCGATTGCATTATTTGCCCGTGTAGGTGGAGGTATTTATACCAAAGCTGCCGATGTAGGAGCCGATTTAGTAGGTAAAGTAGAAGCCGGTATTCCCGAAGATGACCCCCGAAATCCTGCAACTATTGCAGACAATGTAGGGGATAATGTAGGTGATGTTGCCGGTATGGGAGCCGATTTATTTGGTAGTTACGTTGCAACCGTACTTGCCGCAATGGTACTAGGTAACTATGTGGTAAAAGATATTACCGAAGCTGCCGGAAGTCAACACCAAGATTTGTTTAACAATATGGGACCCATTTTACTTCCCATTGTTATTGCCGGTGTAGGTATTATAGCTTCAATTATCGGAACATTACTAGTTAAAGTATCCGGTAATGATGCGAAAGAAAAACAAGTTCAAAAATCATTAGATATAGGAAACTGGGCAGCGATTATTTTAACCTTAATAGCAAGTTACTTCTTAATTAATTGGATGCTACCCGAAACAATGAATATGAAATTTTTTGGTGAAGGATTTAAAGAAATCCCATCCATAAATGTGTTTGGAGCAGCTTGTATCGGTCTATCGGTAGGGGCATTGATATCTGTAGTAACCGCTTATTTTACCAGTTTGGGAAAACCACCGGTTATGGATATTGTAAAAAACAGTTCTACCGGAGCTGCTACAAATATTATCGCAGGTTTGGCTGTAGGTATGAAATCTACTTTTGCTTCGGTAATATTATTTGCCGCAGCAATCTATGGATCGTACGAATTAGCCGGATTTTACGGTGTGGCACTTGCCGCATCAGCAATGATGGCAACCACCGGAATGCAATTGGCAATTGATGCCTTTGGACCTATTGCCGACAACGCCGGAGGTGTGGCAGAAATGAGCGAATTAGATCCTCAAGTGCGTGAACGTACAGATATTTTAGACTCGGTTGGTAATACAACTGCTGCCGTAGGAAAAGGATTTGCAATTGCTTCGGCTGCACTAACAGCGCTGGCTCTTTTTGCTGCGTATGTTACTTTTACGGGTATCGACGGAATTAATATTTTTAAAGCCGATGTATTGGCTATGTTATTTGTTGGTGCAATGATACCCGTTGTGTTTTCGGCAATGGCAATGAAATCGGTAGGAAAAGCAGCCATGGAAATGGTTGAAGAAGTACGTCGCCAGTTTAGAGAAATCCCCGGAATTATGGAAGGTAAAGGAACACCTGAATATGCAAAATGTGTTGATATTTCGACCAAAGCAGCTTTAAAAGAAATGCTCTTACCCGGTTTATTAACCATCATCACACCGGTTATAATCGGTTTATTATTTGGTGCAGAGCCTCTGGGAGGCTATATGGCAGGAGTTTGTGTAAGTGGTGTTATGTGGGCAATTTTTCAAAACAATGCCGGAGGTGCTTGGGATAATGCAAAAAAATCGTTTGAAGCCGGGGTAGAAATTAATGGTAAAATGGAGTATAAAGGAAGCGATGCTCATAAAGCCGCCGTAACAGGTGATACCGTTGGAGATCCTTTTAAAGATACCTCAGGACCCTCTATGAATATTTTAATTAAACTTACTTGTTTAGTAGGATTGGTAATGGCACCTCTTTTAGGAAACCATTCTTCCGGAACAGCTATGAATACAAATCAAGTAATAAATAAAAACATAGAAGTGTCTGTGAATAATACAACTACTAGTAGCGAAAACATTTCAAAAGAAGTTTCTGTTGAAGTAACTGAAGAAGGAGACTTAGCTACAGAGCCGTAGTTACCATTGAAACTGAAACAAATGGTAAGAAAGTTATCGAGAAAAAAACCTTTACCGGTACTATTGAAGAAATTAAGGAGAAGGTTAAAGAGTTACGTAATTAGATAAAATCTTTCCATTAAAAAAGTAAAAGCCGTTTAAACCAAACGGCTTTTTTTATTGGCTTAATTCGGCTACTATTGCCATTTTTTTTAGTTTTGAATTCACAGACAAACGCGTAATATTTAAAATAGAATAGGGAGATAAATCTATTAATTTTTCCCATTTTTGACTGCCAAACAAGTCATAAACAAAGATAGCGGAATTACTTCCTATAATAATTCTATCACCATCTAACCAAGCATAATCTTCTACACCAATAGGTAGTTCGCAAACAAAAAAACTATCTCCGGTTTCCATATCAATGATATAAAGGTCGTGATTACCATCTTCATTAATAACAGTATAACTACAATTATTAGAAAGCGGGACATTACTAATAGACCTGCCAACTTTATTAGTTATCGTGTCGTTTGTTTTTTGTCTAATGGAAGAAATCACTAAGTCTAAATCATTACCGTCTAACACAGCCGAAACAATGGTGTCTTTATTAAAAAAAGTATAATAGGCAACTTGTAAATTATTCAGTAATACGGTAGAAGCTCCCGAACGTTCATCGTATTTGTACAATCGTTGTAATCCTGAAGTATCTAATCGTACTGCTGCAATATCAAAACTACCGGGAATACGTTGAGGTGAATATTCTCCTCCCGATGTTGGTTTGTTTACACGAGTATTTGTTTTACCTTGAAATGTATAACTGAAAATATCGGTTTGATTGTTATTGGTTCGTGCATAAAGAACGGAATCATCCAAATAAAATGAAGGTTGATTGTCGTACCCGGGATTATTGGATATATTGGTAAAATTAGAAATTTCTAATCCCTCCGGATTAAAATTATAATCAAATACAAATACTTCGGTATTCGATTGTGAAAAGCCAAAAAAAGGAATTAATAAAAACAGTAATTTGTTCATAGCTAAAAGTGATAATAGTCTATAAAAGTACATAAATTATTAAATTAAAAAACCGCTTCAATTAGTTGAAACGGTTTTAACTTTAAGTGTATAGTCTCGACAAATCGAGTAATCTTTAAAACGGGTATTTGTTTTCTTTAGATACCTTTTCTGCAATTTGGTTGCGTAAGGCAACAACATTTGGCATGTTTTGATATTTGGTAAAACGCTTAAGTCCCATTAGCATCATTTTTTGTTCGTCGCCTTCGGCAAAAGAAACAATTGCCTCTTTGGCTTTTTTACTTATAATATCCACGGCATTATACAAATATAATTGTGCCATAGCTATTTGCGTTTTTTGATTTTCTTCTCCAAACCGTTTTGCATTCTTCTGTGTTCTAAGTAGGGTGCTTTCAGCGAGATAAATTTCGATAAGAATATCGGCAGCAGCCATTAAAATTTGTTGGTGTTGTTCTAATTCGGTTCCAAATTTTTGTACTGCACTTCCGGCAACCATTAAGAATACTTTTTTAAGTTTGGATACCATATCTGCTTCTTCAGAGAGTGTTTGGCTGTAATCGGGCATATCAAATGAAGGAATTCCGGTAAGTTCATCGGCAACAGCCATAGCGGGTTTAAGTAAATCTACGTGACCTTTCATCGCTTTTTTCACTAACATTCCTACAGCGAGCATTCGGTTAATTTCGTTTGTACCTTCATAAATTCTGGCAATACGAGCATCCCGCCAAGCCGATTCCATAGGTGCTTCTGCACTAAAGCCCATTCCGCCGTAAATTTGAATACCTTCATCGGTGCAATTTTGCACATCTTCCGATACGGCTACTTTAAGGATAGAACATTCTATAGCAAATTCTTCTACTCCTTTTAATTCGGCTTCCTGATGAGTGTTCCCTTCTGTTTCACGAATTTTTATGCGTTTTTCGATATCTGCCGATGCTCTATACACAGCACTTTCGTCTGCATATAAACTGGTTGCCATTTCGGCAATTTTAGCTTTAATAGCACCAAACTTTGCAATGGGAGTTTTAAATTGTATGCGTTCGTTTGCATAGTTTACCGCATCGGTAATAACTCTACGTTGTGCATCTAAGCAGGCTGCGGCAAGTTTAATTCTTCCAATATTTAATGCGTTCATTGCGATTTTAAATCCGTTACCTCTTTCAGAGAGCATATTTTCTACCGGCACTTTTGTGTTGTTAAAAAATACTTGTCGGGTAGAGGAGGAATGAATACCCAGTTTATGTTCTTCTTCTCCGAGGGTAATTCCGTTATCGGGGTTGTTTTCTACAATAAATCCGGTGATGTATTTATCGTCTTCAATTCTGGCAAAAACGATAAATAAATTGGCAAATCCGGCATTGGATATCCACATTTTTTGTCCGTTAATAATGTAGTGTTTTCCGTCCTCGCTTAATTCGGCTTTGGTCTTTCCGCTATTGGCATCGCTACCGGCTCCGGGTTCGGTTAGGCAGTAAGCTCCCATCCATTCGCCTGTGGCAAGTTTTGGTACGTATTTTTTCTTTTGTTCCTCGGTTCCGTAGAGAACGATAGGCATTGTGCCAATTCCGGTATGGGCACCAAAAGCGGTACTAAACGATCCGCTAGTTCCGGATATATAGTCGCATACCAATACAGTAGAAATAAATCCCATACCGAGACCTCCGTAGGCTTCGGGTACTGCAACCCCTAGTAATCCCAGTTCTCCGGTTTTTTTCATTATTTCTAATGTAAAATCGTAATCGTGTTTTTCAAATCTTGGTTTTTGAGGCCAAATTTCGCGATCGACAAATTCGATTACCGAATCGCGCATCATTTTTTGTTCTTCCGAAAAATCTTCGGGAGTAAATACGTCTTCCGGAGCGGTTTCTTTAACAATAAATTGTCCGCCTCGTAGTATATTATTTTCCTCGTTACTCATAATTTTTATTTTTTATTGTTTAATTCTACTTGTTATCTTTAATTTTTTTCAGCAAAAGCCAATATGTGTCCGTCTAAATCGGATATATATCCTACATTATGTCCCCAATCTCTTTTTTGTAATTTACTAATTTCTTTTCCTCCCAATTTTATTCCTCTGCTAATGTATTCGGACGGTTTTTTTACTATTAAATAAAGTTCGCATCTTGGTATTCCGTTTCCGTCTTTGGGATGCGGCAGGTGTTTTTTGATAATTTTTGCAATTCCACTTTCCGGCATTATTCCTAATTTTACCGAATGGGTTAGTTTAAATTCGGTCATTCCCGGAACATTTAATGATGGTGTTTTCTGCAAAATAGTTTCGTAAAAACGTTTGCTTTTTTGTTGGTTTTTTACATAAATTATGAACGTTATTTCATTCATTTTAAAAATAATTTTTTAACAATTAATTTTTTTAAGCTATGTTCTTACACGGTACAGAATTTATTTTCAACAGGCATTCTGTGTGAATAATGCATACACTTAATTTAAGAACTCAAAAATGCCTGCAGCACCTTGTCCCGTACCTACACACATGGTTACCAGTCCGTATTTTCCTTTCATGTCTCGTTTTCGCATTTCGTCAAACAATTGTGTAGAAAGTTTTGCTCCGGTGCAACCTAAAGGGTGTCCTAGTGCTATGGCACCTCCGTTTACATTTACGATGTCGGGGTTAAGTCCCAATTCTCTTATTACGGCTAAAGATTGTGAGGCAAATGCTTCGTTGAGTTCGATTAAATCAATATCACTTTGTTTTAATCCGGCTTGTTTTAGTGCTTTGGGAATGGCTTTTACCGGTCCTATTCCCATAATTCTGGGCGGTACTCCTGCTGCTGCAAAGTTTACCATTCTGGCAACCGGTTCTAAGTTAAGTTGTTTTACCATTTCTTCATTCATAATAAGTACAAACGCTGCACCATCGCTCATTTGTGAAGAGTTACCTGCTGTTACACTTCCTCCTGCCGCAAAAACAGGACGGAGTTTTGCAAGGGCTTCCAGTGACGTGCCTTTTCGGGGTCCCTCATCTTTGGTAACGGTATAGTTTTTGGTTTCTTTTTTACCAGCTTCATTTACAAAAGTATGTTCTACATTTATAGGAACTATTTGGTCTTGAAAGCGGTCTTCGGCTTGTGCTTTAAGTGCTTTCATATGGCTGTTGTAAGCAAATTCATCTTGGTCTTCTCTTGAAACGTTGTATTCATTTGCTACTGCTTCGGCGGTTAGTCCCATTCCCCAGTAATAATCTTCGTGTCCTTTTTTTGCCAGTTTATAATCGGGTGTGGGTTTGTAACCTCCCATTGGGATATAGCTCATACTTTCGGCACCTCCGGCAATAATGCAATTTGCCATACCGCTTTGAATTTTTGCGGTTGCCATGGCAATGGTTTCTAATCCGGAAGCGCAATAACGGTTTACGGTTACTCCCGGAACGTCTTCTATTTGTATCCCCATTAACGATATCAAGCGAGCCATATTTAGACCTTGTTCGGCTTCGGGCATAGCGCAACCTACCATTACGTCGTCTATTTGTTTTTTATCGAGTTCGGGTACTTTGCTTAACAGGTAGTTAATTGTTTCTGCCGCCATTTCGTCCGGGCGTTTAAAACGGAATAGTCCTCGCGGAGCTTTTCCTACTGCTGTCCGGTATGCTTTTACTATATATGCTGTTTTCATGGTTTTATTTTTTTAAAAAGTATTAAGTGTTTTTTGTACAAAGTACTAAGTACTAAGTGAAAGTATTAAGTTTTGTTTTTATTATTAGTTAATGATTTTTGTAGTGAATAATTCATATTACATACTTCCGATATTTGATTTATAATAGGTTTTGTTTCTTCTTCTGAAGAAAGATTTAATCTTTTTGATAAATATATTTGTGTAAGTAACTCGAATGAAGAACCGTTAGCAATACTTAAGAAATATATAAATTCTTTATTTGAATTTCTTCCGGCACCTTCGGCAATGTTTGAGGCAATAGAAACAGCACTTCGTCTTATTTGGCTTGTTAAACCGTATTTTTCTTCCTTAGGAAAAGAGGAGGACAACTTATAGACAGCTTCTGTTATGCCCATTGCTTTTTGCCAAATTTTTAAGTCTTTAAACTTGTGCATGGTTTTATGTGTTAAGTATTAGGTGTTAGGTATAAAGTATTAAGTACAAGGTACGAGGTATTGGGTACAAAGTATTAAGTACAAGGTACAAAGTGTTGGGTACAAGGTACAAAGTATTGGGTACAAGGTACGAGGTGTTGGGTACAAGGTACATGGTATTAAGTATTAGGTTTTGTTTTTATCATTAGTTAGTGATTTTTGTAGTGAATAGTTCATATTACATACTTTTATATTTTGGTTTATAATGTTTTTATTAATTTCTTAGCGGTTTTCCTTTTTTAAGCATGTGTTCAATTCGTTCCAGTGTTTTTCTTTCTGTTGTAAGGCTTAAAAAGGCTTCACGTTCTAAATCGAGCAAATATTGTTCGGAAACATAAGAAGGTTCAGAGAGGTCTCCTCCTGCCATTACATAAGCCAGTTTGTTTGCTATTTTTTTATCGTACTCAGAGATGTATCGGGCTTCTTCCATCGAGTCGGTTCCTACTAAGAACATTCCGAGAGCTTGTTTTCCGAGAACGTAAACATCTTTTCTGTGGATGGGTTTGGTGTATCCTTGATCTGCCATTTGTCTTGCAACTGCTTTGGCGGTTGCCAGTTGTCGGTCTTTATTTACAACAACGATATCTTTTCCTTTTTTTAAGATGTCTAAATCGTAAGCTTCGTATGCTGATGTTGAAACTTTTGCCATTCCTATGGTTAGGAAGTAATCTTGTAAGACATTTAGTTTCACATCGTTTTTATGGAAACGGTCTCCGGCACGCAACGCCATTTCTTTAGATCCGCCACCTCCGGGTATAACTCCAACACCAAACTCAACAAGACCTATATAACTTTCGGCTGCAGCTACTACGCGGTCTGCGTGCAAGGTCATTTCGCAACCGCCACCGAGTGTCATTCCGTGTGGAGCAACTACTGTTGGAATAGAGGAATATCGCAAACGCATTACGGTATCTTGGAAATATTTAATTGCCATATTTAGTTCGTCGTATTCTTGTTCTACTGCCATCATAAAAATCATTCCGATATTGGCTCCTACAGAGAAGTTTACTCCTTGATTACCTATTACCAATCCGTCAAAATCTTTTTCGGCAACATCGATGGCTTTGTTTAATGCAGCAAGTACATCTCCGCCAATGGAGTTCATTTTGCTTCTAAATTCCACATTAAGAATACCATCGCCTAAGTCTTCAATTACGGCTCCGCTATTTTTATATACTTCGTTGGTTTTTCTAATATTATCCAGAATAATAAAGGCATCTTGTCCGGGTATTTTTATGTGTTTCTTTTGCGGAATATCATAATAATACGTAGCACCTTCTTTTACAGTATAAAAAGAAGTTATTCCCGAGTCTATCATATCTAGCACCCAAGGAGCAGGTTCTTTGCCCAGGTCTTTAATTAATTGAATTCCTTTTTCTACTCCAATGGCATCCCAGATTTGAAACGGACCGTGTTCCCATCCAAAACCGGCTTTCATTGCATCATCGATTTTGTAGAGTTCATCGGCTATTTCGGGAATTCGTTTGGAAGAATAGGCAAACATTGCTGCAAAGTTTTTTCGGTAAAATTCGCCTGCCTTGTCTTTTCCATTAATTAAAAGTTTAAACCTGTCGATAACATTATCTATGGGTTTGGTAAGTTCCAACGTTGCAAAGGAAGCTCTATTTTTGCTGCGGTATTCTAAGGTATTGAGGTCTAAAGCGAGTATCTCACTTTTACCGTCGTTGTTTTTTACTTTTTTGTAAAATCCTTGTCCGGTTTTACTTCCCAGCCAATTATTATCCATCATTTTTTGAATAAAATCGGGGATTTTAAAAATGTTGTGTTCTTCGTCGTCGGGGCAGTTGTCGTATATTCCTTTGGCTACGTGAACAAGTGTATCGAGCCCTACCACATCTACGGTTCTAAAAGTTGCCGATTTAGGGCGACCAATAACGGGTCCTGTTAGTTTATCTACTTCTTCAACAGTAAGTCCCATTTCTTTTACCAAATAAAAGAGACTTTGAATGCCGTAAATTCCTATTCTGTTACCAATAAATGCGGGTGTGTCTTTGGCTATTACCGAAGTTTTTCCAAGAAATTTTTCGCCATAATTGTTTAAAAACGATAGTATTTCCGGCGATGTTTTGGGTCCGGGAATTATTTCAAAGAGTTTTAGATAGCGTGGCGGGTTAAAAAAGTGAGTACCACAGAAGTGTTTTTGAAAATCGTCACTTCGTCCTTCGCTCATAAATTTAATGGGTATTCCGGATGTGTTACTGGTAATGAGCGTTCCGGGTTTTCGGTGTTTTTCAAGTTGGTCGAAAACGAGCTTTTTAATGTCCAGACGCTCTACCACTACTTCTATTATCCAGTCGGCTTCGGCTACTTTTGCAATATCGTCTTCGGTGTTACCGGTGGTAATTCTTTTTGCAAAACTTTTGTGATACAAAGGAGCGGGTTTAGACTTGATGGCATTTGCAAGATGGTTGTTTACCAACCGGTTTCTTACTTGTTTGTCTTCTAAGGTAAGTCCTTTTGCTTTTTCTTTTTCGGTGAGTTCACGCGGTACAATATCCAGTAATAATACTTCAACACCAATGTTTGCAAAATGGCAAGCAATACCGCTTCCCATTATTCCAGAGCCAATAACGGCTACTTTATTTATTCTTCTTTTAGACATAATTTATTTTATTTTATCGGTAAGATATATTTTTTTTGAATTTACTAGTTCTAAGATGTTGTTTGCCACTTTTTTAAAAATTTGTAATTCTTCTTCAGGAATGGATTGTTTTACCGCTTCATCAAAACGTAAAACAACTTGTTTTGAATAATCACGCATTTCTTTTCCGAAAGGAGTAAGAAAAATTAGCACGCCTCTGCCGTCGTTGGGATTAGGTTTTCTATAGATGAGCCCTTTATCTTCCATAGTTTTGAGTGTGCGTGAGAGACTGGTAGTTTCCATTCCCATTTTTGGTCCTAACGAGGTAGAGGGCGTTCCCGCCTCCGGATCGATGCTAATTAAAGCAAATCCGGTAGCCATTGTACTGCCTTTTTTTCCGGCTTCTTCGTTATACATTTTTGTTACTGCCATCCAAGTGGCTCGCAATATGTAATCTATTGTTTTCTCTTTCAATGAATTGAATTTTTTCACAAATATACAAAAAAATATTATGCGTGCATAATAAATAAGTATATTTTTTCTAATTGTAAATTGTTGTAATATTAGTCGATGGTTTTTAATTAGAATTACCTATTTGCTCGATTTTTTTTCTGGTAAACTCATTATAAGTTTTTTCGTGAAGTGAAAAGTACAGAATTCCGTTAATAAATTGAGACAAAGCTTGTGAAAAGGCGATTGCCAGTAAGAATGAAGTTAGCCCAAGTGTATAAATAATTTTTGCAGTAACAGATTGTGTAATTTCTATTTCTGTAGATGTAGCATGAAATGTGTAAATACCAACTAGAACACCCGGAATTGCTAAAATGAGTAAGATTAATATTCCGGCTAAAATTCCTATTACTAGGTTTGTACCTACGCAAGTCCAAAAATTATTTTTAACCAAGTTCCATCCTTCGCTAAAAGAATCGATGACGCTTTTTTCTTCGTTTAGCATAACCATAAATGAAATTCCAAACCAAGATGTTATTGCGAAACTTATAACATATTGAACTAAAGCTCCAATAATAGGGATGAATGCTAATACGATGCTTATTATCATAAAAGCAAAATAGATTAGCACAAGAAATAATATAAAAGCGATGATGGTTCCTATTTTATTATAAACTAATTTCCAAACATCTTTTTTGCTGACAACCTCTTGAGGTGGTGTTTTTACATATTTAATCATAAAGGAGGAAGCTAAGCTATAATTAAGTGCAGCAACAATTATAAAAACTATTAAAAATAAAATAGCACCACCACCAATGAGTATTGCGTCGGAATCAGAGTTTCCGTTTGATGAAGCAGCTCCAAAAAATCCGGTAATAAGCATGTAACTAATGAGTAAAAATGCCAAGATAAAAATACCGTTATAGTTTATAAAAATATTGGTGAAAGTTTTAAAATTTTGTTTAAAAAAGTCAAAATAAACGGTAATCATTTCGCCCACATCTCGTCGTTGACGAAGTTCTATTTTATTGTCCTGCATGTTTTTTACTTAGTTTAATGGGATACAAAATGTAATAATAAATTATTAAAAAAAGAGAAGCAAAGATAACTGAAAAAGCCAACCAATCGGGCATATTGCTGTAACGGGTAAAAAAGCCTTCAATAAAACCGGCAATAATAAAAAACGGGATGGTACTTACCACAATTTTTAATCCGTCTTTGGCTCCTTTCATAAAGGAGACTCGTCTGGAATAGGTTTTAGGGAACAAAATACTGTTTCCCATAACCAATCCTGCACAACCGGCGATAACAATTACCGAAATTTCTATAGTACCGTGTAGCCAAACGCTTTTTGAGGCTTCATAAAGAAGACCTTTGTTGTAAAAAAAGGTCATAAAAGCACCTAACATCACTCCGTTAGAGAAAAGTATGTAACCCGTTCCAATAGATGTGATTACTCCAAAAGCATAGGCTAAAAAGGCAACCCTAATATTATTTATTGTAATGCCGAGGAATGTACCTATTTGACTTCCGCTTTTATAAATGGCTGTAGGATCACCTTTTTCAATGTTGTTAAGCGTTTCGTTAACATAGGCATCTCCTAAAATTAACCGAACAAAAGAATCATCGTTTAAAGCTGAAATAACACCAATGGAGGAGGCAACAATAAAAATTAAAAAAGCATAAAGGAGTGTTTTATGGTATTGTTTAAAAAAAAGTGGAAACTCATATTTCCAAAACGAAATGACCCTGTTTTTATCTTCTCTTTTGTTGGCGTAAATTTTTTGATGCGCTTGTGAAGCCAGCGAATTAAGGTAAAGCAACGTTTTACTCTCCGGGTAATAGGTGCGCGCATATGCCAAATCGTTTGTGAGTTGTATATAGTAATCTGCCAACGTATCTGGGTTGGTTTTAAAATTTAATGCGATAGCTTTTTCAAAAGCTATCCATTTTTCCTTATTTTGCTTGACGAAAGCAGCTTCACGCATAAAAGATAATTAAACGATAAAGATAAACACTTGTTTGTAAATGGCAAATTTAAAAATAAACACCACACAAAATGTAAATTTAAATTATAGAATAGCTAGCATTGGCGAGCGTATTTTGGCTTTGCTTGTCGATTTTTCAATTTTCTTTCTGTATTTCTATATTGTAAGTTTACTTACTTCTTTTTTTGATACGGTTTTTGATGATAATTGGACGGTTTTCGGGTTACAGAATCTACTGTTACTTCCCGTTATGTTTTATTCCTTATATATGCACATTTTATTTAACGGAAGAACGGTTGGTAAAATGATTGTTAAGATAAAAGTAGTACGGGTAGATGGTAGTCCGGCTCATTGGTCTCATTATATGATTAGGTGGATGTTACGGTTGGTAGATTTATGGATTTTTGTAGGAGCTATTGGTGTGCTGACAATTCTTTTTTCGGATAAAAAGCAACGCTTGGGTGATGCTGCAGCCGGAACGGTAGTAATAAGCACAAAGAATAAAGTGAAAATCACGCACACTATTTTGGAAGAAATAGAAGAAAAATACGAGCCTGTATTCCTAAATGTTACTCGACTTACCGATAAAGATGTACGACTTATAAAAGAAACGTATCAAATAGCCCTTCGGTCTTCCGATTACAAAACACTAAACGCCCTAAGAAAAAAAGTAGAAACCGTTTTGGAAGTTAAAAGTGAGTTATACGACAAGCCGTTTATAAATACCGTGCTTAAGGATTATAATTATTTTACCCGAAATATGTAAGTAACCGGTTTGTGTTTGGGTTTGTGAAAAAACCTAGTAGATACCAATTATTTAGCAGTTGTAATTAAATATTACTCTATTACTTCAACGGTAATATACACATTATATAGAGGCCAGTCGCCTTCATCTGCAGGTAGGTTGGCTATTTTTTCAACCACATTCATTCCTTTTGTTACCTTGCCAAAAATGGTATATCTTCCGTTAAGGTGTTTGGTCTGACTTTTTTTGCCCAGAAAAATAAAAAATTCGTATGGCGAAGTCATATTATCAGGGTTTTTACGGTATTCTTTAGCTCCCGAAACCGTTCCGTAGGAGTGTACGCGACCGTTTCCTTTTTCGTAAGGAAGCCTGTATGCGTTGCCTAATTTTTTACGTTTTTTTGGGATTGATGCGTCATCGGCATTTCCGGCTTGTATTATAAACCCTTTAACCACACGATGAAAATAAGTGTTATTAAAATATCCTTGTTTTACCAAATAAATAAAATTTGCTCTGTGTAACGGAGTGTCTTTAAAAAGTTGTATATCTATATTACCGTATTTTGTAGTGATTCGTACTTTGGTTTCGGGGTTGTCTTTCGCGTATTGCGTTAAAAATTCTGTTACATTTTTTTGAGTAATTACCGGATAGATAGTTTGTTTTTCCTGTTTTTTTATCTTCTTTTTTGTAGAGATACTATCTTTTATTTGTATTTTTTTTTCTTCTTTAACCGCATCTTTTTTTGTATCTTGACATTGACAAAGTAGCCCCAAAACAAATAAACTAAATAGTATTTTTTTCATACGTGATTTTTGAAGGATTTAAAAAACGGATTGCTAAAATAGCAAAAATTGAACTTCCCGGAAAAACAGCACATTACAAAATGGCTCCGTTGGAACGTTACCAATATTTATTATCATTACATATAGACGATACAAAAGTAAAAAAAGCCGGGATAATGGTTTTGTTTTATCCTTCGGATAAAGGCGAAACGCATTTTATTTTAATTCAAAGAAAAACCTATAAAGGAGTACACAGTAATCAAATAGGATTTCCGGGCGGAAAATGGGAACCTACCGATGCCTCCTTGCTAGATACAGCCTTACGCGAAACAGAAGAAGAAATAGGAGTAAATGCCGCTAATATAAAAGTGATAAAAGCCTTGAGTAAGGTTTACATTCCGCCAAGTAATTATAATGTGTTTCCGTTTATAGGGTTACTTCATTACAATCCCAAATTTTGTAGGCAAGTTGAAGAAGTTGAAGCCGTATTAGAAATTTCGTTGCAAGATTTTATGGATGATAAAATTATTGGTACTAAAAATGTCACCACTTCGTATGCTACTAATCTAGATGTACCGGCGTATTTAATACAGGGTTTTGCCGTTTGGGGAGCTACTGCAATGATGCTTAGCGAGGTACGAGAATTGTTAAAGCAAGTGTTGTAATAAGTGTTTTTTGTATATTAGCAATCCCTTTTTTAACAAGTTGCTACACGTTTTTTCAATTAAATTAAATTATATGAATCTTTTTAAAAAGAATACTTTTGGACATATACTATTTTTAAAACTTTGGTTGATACGTATTTTAGGTGTTTTAACTCACCGGCGTTTTAGAGGATTTAACAAATTAAAAATTGAAGGAAGCGAGATAATAAAAAACTTACCTGAAACCAATGTGCTTTTTGTCTCTAATCACCAAACCTATTTTGCTGATGTTGTAGCGATGCTTCACGTTTTTAATGCATCATTAAGCGGGAGAGTAGATAGCATAAAAAATGTTGGTTATTTATGGAACCCCAAACTTAATATTTATTTTGTTGCTGCAAAAGAAACGATGAAATCCGGTTTGTTGCCAAAAATTTTGGCTTATACCGGTTCAATCAGTATTGAAAGAACCTGGCGTGAAAAAGGGAAAGAAATTAAACGGCAAGTAAAAATGAGCGATGTGAGTAATATCTCTAAAGCCTTACAAGAAGGTTGGGTGATTACTTTTCCGCAGGGTACTACCAAGCCCTGGAAACCAATACGAAGAGGAACTGCTCATATCATTAAAAAAAACAAACCCGTTGTTGTACCTATAGTAATAGACGGTTTTAGACGCTCGTTTGACAAAAAAGGACTTCGGGTGAAAAAGAAAGGCATCTTACAATCTATGGTTATAAAGCAACCTTTGGATATAGATTACGAAAATGATACCGTAGAAGAGATTGTTGAAAAATTACAGTTTGCTATTGAGCAACATCCTTCTTTTTTAAAAGTTATACCGGAAGAAGAACTAAAAAAAGCGGAAGAAGAAAACCTAAAACGACAATGGAAGTATTAACCTTTTAAAAGCAATTTAAAGATCTATTTTTTCAAGCTCTTTATAATTCTTTTTTAGACGTTTTAACAATAAGCCGTAAATTAACCAATAAAACAAAATGAGCATTCCGGCTACAATAATGCCTACAAGTATTTGTATAATAATAAAATAAGTTGCAAAACCCTCTTGCGGTATTCCTTTTGAAGCAAAATTCATTACTTCATACAACTTTTCACTTTTTGAATAAAAATAAGCATCTACCAAAATGCTGGACAGTATAAACATACTGATGTTATAATACACAAAATACCTAACCGTTTTTCGGGTTTTTAAAATATTTTTCATTAATGTTTTTGTGCTATCTGTTACCCGAATGTTTTTATAATTTTTGTAAAAAAGATAGATAAAAACACCCACAACGGCAAAATGAATGTAGTTGGAGTAGTTTACTATTTTACCAATTCCCATATCAGCCATTAATTGTTTACCGGAATCTGGTGTTAAAAAAATTAAACTAATCCAGAAGAGGAGTTCGGCGATACTAATTAATAAAACCCATTTTACAATAGAAGAAGATTTTTTTAACAGCATTTGGTAAATATCAGAATACGAAAGCTTAGGAAGCTCTACTTCTCTGGTTTGCCATTGTTTTTTTAATGTTTCCAGTATATCCATGATAGGGTTATGGGTTTAAAATTCTTCTTAATTTTTCTTTTGCTCTATTCATTTTTACTCTTGCGTTTATTTCCGAAATACCTAAGGTTTGCGAAATTTCTTTATATGATTTGTCTTCCAGATATAAAAACACTAGTGCTTTGTCAATATCGTTTAATTCTTTTAAAGCAGCATACATCAATTCTAATTGTTGATCGGTAGTATCGTCATATTCTTCTACTTGTATTTTAAAACTTATGTTTTCATAATCTTGTGTTTGTATCCTCCTTTCCGATTTTCGGTATAATGTGATAGCAGTGTTAAGTGCTACTCGATACATCCAGGTACTAAACTTTGAATCGCCTCTAAACTTAGGATAAGCCCGCCATAACTGTATGGTTATTTCCTGAAATAAATCATTATGCGACTCCTTGTCATGGGTGTATAACCGGCATATTTTATGCACAATGTTTTGGTTTTTTTCCAGTTGCTGTACAAAACTATGTTCTAGTTCTTTTTTCAATTATTTAGGGTTGGTTATTAAGTTAGTAGTTTGTGTGTACTTTTTGTTACAGAAAGATTAATTTTTGTTTTTATCATACCCGTACGGACAATGTCTGCAACCGCTCTGGCAGCAATACCCTCGTTTTAAATGGTATTGCTCGGTAAAACATTTATAGCCTTCCGGGGTTAGGTAATAATCTCCTTCTTCTATCGGAATATTTTTTTTAAACAAATTCATTTTACAAAAATAAGAAAATAGTATCTTGTGGTATGTTTATATTGGTTAATCGTTTTTTGATTAGAAAAGGTTTTACGGGTATTGCGTTATTTCCGTTTATTATTTTACGACATAAATCGTTAAAAGAAAACAAAGTGCTTATTAATCACGAAAAAATTCACCTTCGCCAACAATTGGAATTGCTTATCGTTTTTTTTTATTTTTGGTACGCAATAGAGTTTTTAGTTAGATTACTGCAATATAAAAATAAAAATCGTGCGTATAGAAACATTAGTTTTGAACGCGAAGCTTATACAAACGAAAAAGACCTCAATTATTTAAAAAAGAGGTCTTTGTTTGGGTTTTTAAGGTTTGTTTAGTTTTTTCTTTTAATATTTGTTGCGTTTTGCTTTTTGATTAAAGGAAGTGGTGCGGGAGCAAAACGCCATCCGTTGTTAGACACTTTTTTGTTGCCATCTTTGGTTGTAAATTCTTCATCTGCTCGGGTTGCTGTTATAAACCAAGAAAAAGGAACGTTTGAAGTACCGTTTTGTAATTCAAATACCTCAAAACTTGTAGCGGATTTATTTGTTACATATACGCCATTGCAGTTTCCTTCTAACTGAATAAAGACTTTTAACGGATGTTCCTGGTTAACAACAATGTTTTTGCTAAAAACCGGATCTATATTAATTTTTGCATAACCGTTTACCAGTTGTCCTGTGCCAAAGTCTTGAAACAAAATTTCTGGAGCTTCGGGGCAAGCCATAGTAAGTGGTTCGTTGTTTAAACCTTTTACAATAGTACTAACGGTTCCTGTGCCAAGTATTTTGTAGCTTGTCCAGCCACCCCAAAATTCCCAGCCTCCGATATAAGCATAACTACCGTCATTTTCAAAATAGCCTCCGTATGCACTATCAGAAGCATCATTGGCGATACCAAAAACACCTAAATGAAATCCTTCGGCTGCAATCCCCGAGCCATCTGCATTAGTTGTGTAAAACCCGTCACCCACATCGTTTGAACCTGCAAACCCGGTTCTGGTGCTTGTAAATGATGCACCCAAGCCACCATCTGAGTTAAGCGATACACCTTGTATTCCTTTTTCGTCAGGCGAATCTCCATAGACACCAATTCCTGCACCGGTAGCATATCCATTTATAACATAATCACCGGAAGCTCCAAACACCGAAAATCTGTCATTTATAAATAAAGGCGCACCGTTTACCGAAACTCTGCCGTCGTTTACGATGTACATACGCTCGGTATTGTTGGTTCTAAATCTAAGATCTACATTGTCTGTAGTACCTAAGAAGTTGGTAGCCGGATTGGTGCCGGAATTACCCGATAATTTCCAGTCACGCTCTCCGTCTATACCTACCCACCGGCTTCCGTTCCAGTAATAAAAACCAACACCGGTAGTTGCATTGGTATTATAAACCAATAAACTTTGAGTAGAGCCTCCCGTGATAGGTGCAATGGTGTTTAAATCTGTAATATCAACACGAGGAATTAAAATTCCTTTATCTGTACTTTCAACATCAAGAATTGCTCCTCCTGCCGGTGTCGTTGTGTTTATCCCTACTTGCGCCTTGATATTAGAAACTGAAAGTGCAAATATTAGGATAAGACAAGACCTTAAAAGAATGTATTTTTTTTTCATAACCCAAGAATTAAAATTTTCGTAGCTAAATTTATAAAAAAATACATAAAAAACAAAAAAAGACGATGAAATATAAATTAACAACGTCTTTTTAAGAAAATCCTTACAGATAAAATGTGGTTTTTACTTTTTATCTACAAACCTTTCAGTTTTTTTTGTTTTTTCTTCTTTTATTTTTGTTACAACATTTTCTTTGGGTAGAATTACACTTGGCGCATCAGGGAAACGTAAATTCTCATACGCAGTAACGCCGTCACTGGTAGTTTCGTTTTTGCGATTGGCTACAATGTGCCAAGAAAAAGAAATGTTAGAGTTGCCGTTTTGCAATTCTTTTACGGTAAATCCCGTTGCAGATTTGTTGGTAACATAAACGCCGTTACAATCACCTTCAAGTTGAATAAATACTCGTAAAGGATGTTCGCTATTTACAATAATATTTTTAGAAAAAATAGGATCTATGTTTATGGTAGCTGTTCCGTTGTTTAATTGACCGCTTCCGTAGTCTTCAAATAATACTTCAGGTGCTTCGGGAGCAAACATTACTTTTTTTGTATCACTATTGTTTACACCGTCAACAATAGTTGAAACGGCTCCGTTTCCTATTATCTTATAATTTACACCGTCATGTCTAGCTCCGGCATAGGCATACGATGCGTTTGAGGATACTCCACCGCTGTAAAGATAGGCTCCGTAGTAGGTGTTTGCCGTACCTAAAGGCGTAACGCCGTTTGCGGCATATCCGGCAAGTTGAGCAAAAGGATCCCGTGCATCTGCTGTATTTGAATTACCCGTATAATTTGACTGAAACAGAGCAGCTTCAATATCACCAACAGACGTAATAGGACCTTCAGAAAGAGCATATAAGGCTAAGTTTGTGGCATTTGAGTTAACTCCGATATTCAAAATTTCTGATGGAGAAATAGATGTTGTGCTTCCTGAGACAGCCCTAATGCCCACGTTTGATGTAGCTGTAGGAACTTTATCCGTTACGGCTAACATTCCGTTTGCATTATTATCTCCATAACCCCAACCTACTGTTCCTGCTGTTAAAAAAGGACCGCCGGTGTATGCAGTTGTACCGTAAATTCCGTGAGAACTTGCTGCAAAACCAACAATACCTATGCCGGTTCCGGCGTTTTCTCCGTAAATTGCATAACCGGTACCGTAACTATCGCCTCTCAAGCCAAAACCAGGACCGGCTTGAATTCCATATATTGAGGCTCCGCTACTGTTTGTTTCACCAATTACACCAAAAGGTTGTGCACTGTTACTAACTCGTAAAGCAACATTTGAATAAGGCACTGCTCCAATACCTGCTACTCCTGTATTAGCAAATCGCATTCGTTCTGTGTTGTTGGTTCTTAAGACAAAGTCTGTATCGTCTGTAGTACCTAAAAAGTTTGTAGCCGGATTGGTTCCTGCATTTCCTTCCAATGACCAATCTCTTCCGTTGGTGCCACCCATAGCAACCCATACGCTTCCGTCCCAATAGTAAAAACCGGGAAACACTTGAGTAGCTCCCGAGCTTGCAGTTGCCGTATTGTAAATCAAAAGTCCGGTTGCCGGTGAGGAAATTGGTGCGGCTACGTTGGTTGCGGTAAGAGCAACTCTATTAATGAGAAGTCCTTTATTAATGTCTGCCATTTCCATCTGGGCACTTAGGTTAGGAGCATTGGTTCCCAAACCTACATTGTCATTGGCACCATCTACAAAAAGAGCATTGGCATTATTATCGGTTTCTACTCGTAGATTTGAATCTAATCCACCCGGATTAAAAGTCCATTCGTTTTCTGACGGAGCGATATTGGCATTGGCATTATAAAAAGAGACACCGTTAATCACCATATCCATTTGGCTTGTTCCTGATCTGTAAAAACCCATCGTGGTATCATTGCTCCACGAATAAGAAGGAGCTGCTGCAGTACCGTTACTCATAGCCAAAATTTGATTGTTTGTATTAAATCTGAAACGTTGTGTATTATTGGTTCTTACAGTAAGACCTTGCCCATCGGTGGTTCCGATAAAATTAACATCCTCGTCGGTTGCGGTGTTTCCCAATATGTTCCAGTCATCATTGTCTGTACCAATTGGAACCCATCTTGTGCTATCCCAGTAATAAAAACCCTTACCGGTAGTAGTATTTGTATTATAAACCAATAAACTTTCGGTTGTACCTCCGGTAACCGGTGCTATTGTGTTTAAATCGACTATGTTTACTCTGGGAACCAAAATACCTTTGTCGGTTCCGGTAACATCAAGAATTGACCCACCTGCTGGAGTTGTCGTGTTGATTCCTACTTGCGCTTTCGAAATTGAAGAAGCAAAAACAAATAGAATCATCATAAATTTTTGGAGTAATGTTGTTTTCATAGATTTGGGGTTTAAGCGTTAAAATGAAAACAATAGTATGAAAAAAATCTATGAAATGCAAAAAAATACGATGAAATGCACAACTTTTGATTTATTCGTATTTTTCTTACTTGTTTTTGCATACTGAAATTACCGATAAATGCTTAATTTTGTTACCTTACCTTAAAATTTTTATAATGGGAATAAATAAAGAAAAATCTGTTTATCAAGAGTGGAAAAATTTTGAATTGAAACAATACAATTGTAGGATTTTTCTTAAAAGAGAAGATTTATTACATCCGTTTATTTCAGGTAATAAATATAGAAAATTAAAATACAATCTTGTTGAAGCGGTTTCTCAACAAAAAAAGACATTGCTCACTTTTGGAGGTGCATATTCCAATCATATTGCCGCAACTGCTTATGCCGGTAAAGAGTATGGTTTTAAAACCATTGGAGTAATTCGAGGTGAGGAATTAAAAAAGAAACGATTAAATCCAACTTTAAAATTTGCACAAGATTGTGGTATGCAGTTTTATTTTGTTGATAGAGAGTTGTATAGAAATAAATATTCTGAAAGTTTTATTGCTGAACTAAAACAACTATATGGCGATTTCTATTTGCTCCCGGAAGGCGGAACAAACTACTTGGCTGTTAAGGGATGTGAAGAAATACTTACTAACGAAGATAAGCAGTTTAACTATGTGTGTACAGCCGTTGGTACCGGAGGAACGCTATCCGGATTGGTAAAATCGTCTGGAGCTAAGCAAACAATAATAGGATTTTCCGCTTTAAAAGGAACGTTTCAAACTGAAGAAGTAAAAAAATATACTTCAAAAAGTAATTTTTTTATTACAGATACATATTGTTTTGGTGGTTATGCCAAAATAAATGCACATCTTATTCATTTTATAAATAAATTTAAAGATGAAACCCAAATACCTTTAGATCCTATTTATACAGGAAAAATGATGTTTGGAATTTCAGATATGTTAAAAACAGGAAAAATACCCGAAAATAGTTGTATTTTAGCCGTTCATACGGGAGGTTTACAAGGAATTACCGGCATGAACCAAAAAATTACTAAAATGAATAATCCTCATATACCTTTAATAATGTGAGCACTATGCGATTAAAAACTATTTTAATTTACACTCTTATTGCTTTGTTACTTGTAAATTGTAAATCGAAAAAACGTGTAACAACTTCTAAAAAACAAAAAAAACAGATTGAGGTTGTTTCTAAAAATAACTTACCTAAAGAAGAGAAAGAAACTGTTTTTACTCCTACAAAACCTCCAAAAAATGCTTCATACCAAGAAATAGTAACAAATTATATTACTAATTATAAGAATATTGCCATGCAAGAAATGGTAGATTTTGGCATTCCTGCCAGTATTACTTTGGCACAAGGAATTTTAGAAAGTGGAGCAGGAAGAGGAAAACTAACCCTAAAATCAAATAATCATTTTGGAATTAAATGCCACACAGGATGGAAAGGTGAACGTGTTTATCATGATGATGATAAACGACAAGAATGTTTTAGAAAATACAAAGATCCTCGAAATTCGTTTAAAGACCACTCTTTATTTTTAGCCAATAGAAGCAGGTATAAAAATCTTTTTAATTTAAATAAAAGCGATTACAAAGGGTGGGCAAAAGGATTGCGTAAAGCCGGTTATGCCACAGACCCCAAATATCCTCAAAAACTTATTTCTATCATTGAAAGATATAAGCTGTATAAATACGACAAGCAGGTATTGGGTGAAAAATATATACAAAACCAAGAAAACAAGGCTTCAAAGACCTATACTGTAAAGAAAGGGGATACTCTTTATAGTATTTCAAAACGGTATAATATTAGCGTAGATGAATTAAAACGAATTAATAATTTGCCGGATAATACAATTTCTATCGGACAGAAACTAAAAATTCAATAATATGCAATACAAACAGTACAATCGGTCATTTACAGAAATACAAAAAGCACTATCTTGTAAGTATTAATTTCTTTGCTTTATGAGCTATCAATTGCTAAAACTAATACACATTTTAAGCGCAACACTTATGATTGGTACAGGCTTTGGTAGTGCATTCTATCTTTATTTTCATTACAAAAAATCTCAATTTTCTACAGTAAAAGATGTACTTAATACAGTAATAATAGCCGATATGATTTTTACAACACCTTCGGTGATTATTCAACTCATAACCGGAATTCTTCTTTCAAATAGGTTGGGACTTACCTATTCCAATTGGTTTTGGATTGTATTGTCGGTTAGTTTGGTTGTATTTGTATTATGGATTCGAGCAGCTTTTATTCAAATTAAATTAAAAAAACTAATTAGTAATAAAAATAAATTTCCCAAAGCATTTCATCGCTTGATGCGTGTATGGTTTTATCTTGGAATACCATCCTTTTTAGGTGCAATTTTTTTATATTATTTAATGGTTTATAAAACTTTTGTTTAATAGGAAATGAATATAAATTTCTTTTTCAAATCAAATAGTTGTAAATTTTAATCGGATGAAAATACTTTTATTAGGAGGTACGGGATTTATTGGAAATGCTCTTTTTAATACATTAGTTGTTAATCATCATGTTTTGGTAGGAAGCCGAAGCCCGATAGACGGATATCCTTTTTGGGTAAAAGTAGATTTTTTAAAGCCTATAAATTGGGATTCTATACTTGAAGAAGTATCGTTGGTTATTAATACTATAGGGATTATAGAAGGAGATTTTAAAACCGTTCAATCTACAGCACCTCTCTTACTCTATAAAAAATGCAAGCAAAAAGGTATTGGAGTAATTCATATTTCTGCAATTGGAGCTGATATAGATAACCCTCCCACACCTTTTCTTTCTTCAAAGAAGATTACAGATAATTTTTTGTTAAACTATGATAAAGCAAAAGTGATTTATCCGGGTATTGTAATAGGAAAAAAAGGAAAGAGTACTCGTTTTTTTAAAGAACTGTCACAGCTTCCTATAATTCCTTTGCTTAGTAATAAAACACTACCTTTTATACATATTAATCAGTTGAGTTTGTTGGTCGATAATGTTGTAGCAAGATTTGATTCTTATCCGGCAAAAATTTATGCCCTCTCAAAACCAGAGTCATTAAAAACTATTTTTTCTTCCATAAAAGGAAAAAAAGCAAGGTTTATAACGCTACCAAAATGTCTATTTGATACGCTATTTTTTGTTTTTCCTAAGTTTTCTGTCGGTATATTTAATAAAAATACATTTGTGTTATTTAATACAATTTCGGCAACAAATTATGAACCTACATTTCCTGAAGTAAGCAAAAGTATAACACCGAGTTCTTTAGAAAAAGGAGAGGAGCTTCCTAAAATAATTGCACTTTATGCGCTAAGTTTTATTTGGGTAGTCTCCGGATTGGTTTCTTTGTTTTCTTGGGACGAAAGTTTTAAAATTATGGAAGAAATAGGATCTTCAAAACGTGTTGCTTATCTTTTTATAGTGTTGGGAAGTTTCTGGGATTTACTCTTAGGGGTTTTAATTCTATTGAAAAAATATCGAAAGAAAATTATTATTTTACAAGTGCTTACAATACTTGTTTATATGGCGATACTCAGTTTTTTTGCACCTCATTATTGGTTGCATCCATTTGGCGTGTTGACCAAAAATATCCCACTATTGGCATTGAGTTATTATGTTTACACTAAAAGTGAATAACTTACTTTACAATGTAAGCATCCAAGCTCGTTGCAACTTTTTAAATTTAAGAAGTTCTTTTCGTAAAAGCGGCAAAAAATCTTTGCCATTGCTATTGACTTTTTCCAGTCGTTCACAATTTTTATCTAATAAATGAGTAAGTTGCGAAAGCAATTTAATATGTTTGTGTTTTTCTTCAAAAAACGGTTTGCTTTCGGCGTTTAAAATTTCGGGAGCCAATGAAACCGATTGTTGTACAATATCTCCGGTAAAATATATGTTTGGGTCCTCTTGTCCGGACGCGTCTAATGGAGCCATATCTTCAACTAAAACAGTGGAAATACGTTGCGAAAGGGTAAAAATATCCTGTGCTTTTTCGTAAAAAGTAGAACCCGAATGATTTAAATCTTTCTTTAATTTCATAACAATGCAATATACCAGTAAGTTAGTACATTCCAAAGATACAGCGATTTGAAAATTCAATACTTTTGTTTTTAAATATAAAATTAATTTTACTTTATTTTTTAAATAAAATCTTTTATTTTTGTTAATTATGAAATTAGACGCAATTAATTGGAAAATATTACAATGTATTCAAAAAAATGCACGACAATCCAACGTTGCCATTGCCAAGCAAGTAGGAATTACTTCTCCGGCTGTTTCCGAGCGAATAAAAAAGATGGAAGATTGGGGTGTGATTTCAAAATACATTGCTCATGTTTCTCCTTATGAAGTGGGATATCAGTTAAAAGCAATTATTACCTTACGGGCTTTTATGGGGAAACTTAAACCTTTTTTATCTAAGGTAAAAACATATCAAGAAGTCCTAAATTGTTACCGAATTACAGGAGATGAAAATATCGTAATGGAGGTGGTTTTACGCGACCACAAACATCTTGAAAAATTTATTGATCAACTTATAACTTATGGTGAAACCAAAACACAAATCATCCTTTCTCAAGTGGTAGATAATGCCCCGGTTAAAAGTGTTTAAATATCGTTTGTAAAATGCCCTTTCCTTTTGGTATAATATTGTTTTATGACGTTAGGTAGGTAACTGTTCAAGAATTTGATTTATCTGTTGTAAATATTATTTACTCACTACCCACATTCCGAAAAATACTGCCGAAAATCCAATAATAAACGTTAAAATTGTGTACAGCGCAAACAGTAAAAAGTTACTATCTTGCAAAAACAAATGATTCTCGTAAGCAAACGAAGAAAACGTAGTAAAACCACCGCAAAATCCAACTCCTATTAAAAGTACCATGTTGTAAGATAGCGTTTCTTGTTTTAACGCAAGACCTAATACAATTCCTATTAGTAAACTACCAAGAATGTTGGCTAGAAACGTTCCGTAAGGGATTCCGGCGTGTGCGTCATTTAGGTATTTACCAATAATAAAACGTAAACTGCTTCCTGCTCCTCCTCCTAAAAAAACCAATAAAATTTGTTTTATCATAGTTAATTAATTTCCGGTTGATGGTTGTTGTTTTTCGTTATTCTTTAGGTTGGGGTTTACTAACCGGAAAAAATATTTCAGTTATCCAGTTTGCCGGATTAGGCGCTACTCCTGGGTCGGTTTTATAAACTTCAAACATTTTTCCGTTAGGTGCTAATTCAAGATTGTTTTTTACAATGTATTCTTTTGCTTTTTTATAGGCTTCAGAAAGGTAATTGTAGTTTCCTTGCAACGTTACTTTTACCGTTGTAGAAGGAGCCATATATCCCGAAAGAATATCACTATCTTCCGGAGTAATTACTTTTTCCTTAACCGGAATGGCAGTTGAAAAATTAACCGTTTCGTTAGTTTGGTCTATTTCGTTATAAATCGTAAAAGGCATACCTGCCATATCCACATTATTTTGCTTTATAAAACCCATTATTTGCCCGAACATGGGTCCCATTTTACTTCCTATTTGATTAATGCGAGTAGCCGAAGTTTTATACAAATAATAACCGCCACCATATTCGGTAATACCATTTACGGTAATGGTGTATTTTTTCATTTGGTCTTGAACTTCTTTTTCAAGATTTGCCAGTCCTTTGTCGAACATAGAAGTTAACATTTTATCAAACGGTTCTTTTTGAAAACTCATAAACACTTTTTCCATAAATGTTTGTTCTCCTTTCATTCCCCAAGTAACTTTAGTTTTGTTGGTGTTTTCAATGGGTTCAAACCGCCAATATACATTACTTTTTGAATCGCCAAAGGGTGTATTGAAGGTAATTTCTTGATGTATTTCTTTTCCGTTTTTATTGTTGGGCAAATCTTCCGTTACCGAAAGTGTTTTCATACTACCGTTACCTACTTCTTCAACGTCGCTTTTCCACGAATAAGAAGCACCTTCTCCTGTAGTGGAGGTACCATATTCTATTTTAATATTTGGGTCTTCTTCCATCCAAGGACCCCATTTTTTCCAGGTTTTAAAATCGTTTACTGTTTCAAATAAAAGTGAGGAGGGCGCAGCAATTTCTTTAGAAGAAGCCACATTAAAAGTTCCGTCTTTAGTGCCAAAATAGATAGATACCCCAATAATAACAATAAGAAGTAAGAAAAACAGGTATTTTAAAAATTTCATTTTTTTAAGATTGTTTGTGAGGTAAAGGTAATTATTTTTCAACAATTTAGTTTATTAAAAAGAGTTTTACAAACAAAACCTATTTTAGTACCTTTGAAAACTTTATAGAAAACAAAAAACATTACTTATTATGAAAATCAAGCAATTAGTTGTATTAGTGATCTTTACCGGAATTCTTTTTTCTTGTAACGAAACAGCAAAAAAACAAGAACCGGTAACGCAAGAACAAAACAAAACGGAAACATCTGTCAAAGATTTTAACTATAACGTCGAGCAATTTGCAGATATTAAAGTACTTCGATACCGAATTCCGGGATGGGACAATCTCACCTTAAAAGAGCAAAAATTAGTGTATTATCTTACTCAAGCCGGACTTGCGGGGCGAGATATTATGTGGGATCAAAACTACCGGCACAACCTTGCCATTCGTAAAGCATTAGAAAATGTTTACACAAACTATAAAGGAGATAAATCTTCAAAAGATTGGAAAAATTTTGAGACGTATCTAAAACGCGTTTGGTTTTCTAACGGAATTCATCACCACTATTCAAACGATAAAATTAAACCCGAATTTTCTTCAGACTATTTAAAAACACTTTTAACCGAAACAAATACCAAGCTTGAAGGCGAAGCTTTTTCAGTTATTTTTAATGATAAAGATTCAAAAAAAGTAAACCAAGCAAAAGGAGTTGATAATGTTTTGGAAAGTGCCGTGAATTTCTACGGACCTAATGTAACCAATGAAGATGTCATTTCGTTTTACAAAAACAAAAAATCTCCCGACCCAAAAAGACCCCTTTCTTTTGGGCTAAACTCGCAGTTAGTAAAAGAAAACGGCGTGTTAAAAGAGCGAGTATATAAAATTGACGGATTGTACGGAAATGCCATAAGAGAAATCGTTAAGTGGTTGGAACAAGCAAAAGAAGTAGCCGAAAATCAACCGCAAGCCGAAGCATTAGAATTACTCATTGCGTATTATAAAACCGGTGATTTGCAAACGTGGGATGATTATAATGTAGCTTGGACCAAAGCTACCGAAGGAAATATAGACTACATTAACAGTTTTATTGAGGTGTATAACGACCCGCTTGGTTATAGAGGTTCTTACGAAAACATTGTGCAGATTAAGGATTTTGATATGTCTAAAAAAATGAGTGTTTTGTCGGAAAACGCGCAATGGTTTGAAGATAATTCGCCCATAATGAAAGAACACAAAAAAGAAAATGTGGTAGGTGTTACCTATAAAGTTGTAAATGTAGCCGGAGAAGCCGGAGACGCATCACCCAGCACACCAATCGGGGTCAACTTACCCAATGCAAACTGGATACGTGCCGAGGTGGGAAGTAAGTCGGTTTCTTTGGGAAATATTATTGAAGCCTATAACAAGTCTGCCGGAACCGGACGATTAAAAGAATTTGCTAATGACAAACAGGAAATAGAGTTGGAAGAAAAATACGGTCAACTTGCCGATAAATTGCACACAGCACTTCACGAAGTAATAGGACACGCTTCCGGAAAATTAAATCCCGGTGTAGGTGAAACCAAAGAAACCCTAAAGAATTATGCTTCTACTCTTGAAGAAGGAAGGGCAGACTTGGTAGGACTGTACTTTTTATATTCGCCAAAGTTACAAGAGTTAGGATTGGTAGATGATTGGAAAAAAATGGGTATGGCTGCTTATGACGGTTATATTAGAAACGGATTAATGACACAATTAATTAGACTTAACCTTGGAGACGATGTAGAAGAAGCGCATATGCGAAATCGACAATGGGTAAGTGCTTGGGTATATGAAAAAGGGAAGAAAGATAATGTGATAGAAAAGGTTACCCGAAACGGAAAAACTTATTACAATATTAACGATTATGATAAGTTACACGAATTGTTTGGGGAATTACTTAGAGAGACACAGCGAATAAAATCGGAAGGTGATTATGCCGCCGTTCAAGCACTAGTTGAAGGGTATGGTGTAAAAGTAGATCAAGCATTACATAAGGAAGTATTAGAGCGTAACAAGCAATTTAAGTCGGCTCCGTATAGCGGATTCGTAAACCCGATAATTACTCCGGTTACCAATAAAGAAGGAGCAATAGAAAGTTTTAAAGTTACTTATCCCGAAACTTTCGCCGAGCAGATGTTAGATTATGCAAAACAGTATAGTAATTTACCTGCAAAGAATTAAATAGCATACTAATAAATGTAAAAAAAACCTTTAAATAATCATTCATTACCTAAATTAATTCTAACTCCTGTATAAATACCAAACATTAAAAAGCTTCCTTTAGAAAATGAAGTAGTGGAAGGCTTAAACATATATTTAATAGTTGGGTCAATGTTTAGCGTAAATCTTTTTGATATCTTATGAGAAAAACCAAAGCCTGTTTGAATTCCTATATTTGTGTTAAATAAATTATTTGAACTACCTATATTTATTGATTTACCTGCTTCATTTTGCGCAATAATACTGTTTTTTAATAAATAGTAAAAGCTAATACCGGCATTTACTTGAAAATTAATTTTATGCTTATTTGATATGAGATAGGATAATTGAAGCGGTATTTCTATATAATCTATTTTTTGTCTTAAATCAATAGACGTGGAGTTTGTGTTAAAAGAGTTAATTTCTAAACTAGTGATATTTAAATTGTTATTTATCGTATTAATCTCTTGTATGTCAGGGTTTGTAAGTGACGGAATATTTTTTATTGAATAACTCAGAGTTGTTCTATTAACCCCTAAACTTAGCAAATAATTATTGCTTAAAAACACAAGAGAAGCACCGTAATTAAGATTATAGAGTCCTTCTTTTTTTAAATCGTTATAAGAGCGGCTAATTATAGATCCATTATTCGTGATACTAGAAAATTGAGGCGCAACATATAAAGCAATAAAAAATTTATGCTTCTTGTTTTTAATTTTTTTGGTTGTGTCATTAGATTTTTTATTTACAGATTTTTCTATTTTCTTTTTAGAAGCAGATTTTTCTTTATTATTCGTATTGTTTTCTTGATTTTTATTTGTTTTTATAGTGTTAGAGTTTTTACCAGATAATAAACGAGCTTGTTTATCCATAGTAAAACCGGTGTTGGTAGTATCAAGAAAATCATTTTTACTTAAATGATTGTATTTCTCGTTAGGTGAAACAATTGTCTTTTTAGTAAAGTTGTTTTTATTTTTTGAAATTAGAGTTTTATTGGTGGTATTTTTATTTTTGATTGTTGTTTCTGATTTAAAAGATGATTTTTCTTGATTTCTAAGCGAATCTGTTTTAGAAGTAGTAATGTTTATTTGGGTATCTGTTTTGGTTTTAACTTCTTTTAACTCTTTGTTTGGTATAAGGTTGGGTTTGTTTTTTGTTTTGAACAGAGAGTCTGTGTTGGTTAATTTAGTTTGTTTATTTTTTTTATTCTGAAAATTATAAGAAATTAGGGGAATTAATAAAAATAATGCAACAACTCCGCTTAAAGTTGCCCACCATAAAATAACCGTCTTTTTTCTATCTTTATCTAAAGTATCATTAATCCTGTTCCAGACATCTTCACTTGGTGATTTTGTAGCAGAGTCTAGTTTATTTTTTATGTATTGATCAAAATCTTCTCTACGATGCATTTGGATTTTCTTTTTTTGTTTCACATAATTTTTGTTTAATCTTTTTTCTCAAAATTGCTTTGGCTCTGAGAAAATTTGATTTTGATGTACTTTCAGAAATAGACAATAAATCTGCTATTTCTCTATGTTTATAGCCATCTAATAAGTAAAGATTAAATACTATTCTATATTGGTCTGGTAAATTTTGGATTTCCAAAAGCAATTCATCTAAGGTGATGTCTGGTTTTTCATCATTAAATTCATCATTAAATTCAGGACTGGAAGTTATTTCGTCATTTATTTCATCATTTATTTCATAAAAACTATTTTTTTTTCTATACCTATCTATTGCTTTGTTTATTGTTATTCGTTTTAACCAACCTTCAAATGACCCTTTGTGTTTAAATTTATTAATCGATTTGAATATGGTAATAAATGAATCATGTAAGTTGTCTTCTGCATCTGTTTTGTTTCTACAATACTTTAAAGAAATTAAATATAGGGTGTCTTTGTACTTTTTAAAAAGTTCGCTCTGCGCTTTTCGGTTTTTCTTTATACACTGGTATATTAATTCCTCTTGTTTCAAAAATCTTTTAAATTTTGTTTTAATGTAGCATTATGTATCTGTTACTATTTTTCGAGAATACAATTAATGAGTTAAAAGAATGTTTAGTTACAAGGTATAGATGCAAGGTAAATAGTAATAATAGTTTCTGTTAGCAAGGTATCATTGTTTACAAATTTAACATAAATTTTTTGCGGATTTATGGTATTTAGATAGGTTGTTGCATTTAAAGGGTTGTCGCCTTCAAAGGCATCTTCATAACTTTCATAAAATGTGATAGTATATAAAGAAACGTCTTCAATTTCTGTAAACGGAATAAAACAATCTATATAAGTTTCTAAGTAAAATTCTGCGGTATCTGATCCTTGTTCAATTTCGCACTCTTCAAATACTAGTTTTTTACAGGGCGAAAAACATTCTTGCCTTAATGTATAAGAGTTTTCTCCATTAGAAATATTTATTTGATTTGAACCAACTACAGTTGCCTTCCAGTCAAAGTTCCAATCATTCCCTACCTCATCTGCATCTAATAAGTGAATGTTTAGATGTAATTGATCTTCAATAAATAAAGTAATCCAGGTTCCTAAATAAATATCTTGATTATAATGAAACCAAACATATCCGTTTTCGCTTAATTCAAAAAAAGCTCCCTCATAATCATTAGGTACACCATTTTCTGTTTCTACATTCCAAAAGCAGTTTTTTAACAACGCATTGCAATATTGCAGCGTTTCATCATCTATACAGGTCTTTAAATTTTCTGCAAGTTCATCGTTGTTGTTTATAACCAGTATATCTCCATTTGCTAACGTTGCTTGAATAGGATAGCTGAGACTTATTGATAAACCCTCGTCTAAAGATTCTAAAAAAACTATAAACTCTTCATCATTAGAAATTAATTGATAATCTACAATTTCTAAATTAGAATCGTAAACGATAATTGTAAATTTATAAATAAATTCAATACAGGCAGTTACATTTTCGGGTTCACTTCTAGAAATATCTTTAATATTTTGGTATAGCGTGGAGTTAACACTTATTAAATCTTCTTGAGAAATAGGAACAATATCAACAGGTTCGTTTTGACAGGAAGAGATAATTAGTATAAAAAATGTAAATAATAGAAAACTGAATATCTTTTTCATAATTTTTAGATTATTAGTTATACCTAAAAGTCTTGATAAATTATAAAAAGTTGCGTGCTAAAAAAAATATTTATATTCCTTTGTTTAGTGAAAGAGCAAAACAGAAATCAAATATTAAAAATCCAAAAACTTTTTAAGAAAAAATAAAACAGCAACAAAAAGTAGGATACCTACTAAAATCCATTTACTACCCTTGTATTGTTTTTTGTGAAGTTTCTTGTCTTTTTTATAACTTACGGCAGTAATAATAACAAAACCTATAAAAAATAAAATTGCAAAAATAAGTTGTCCGCTACTAAGCATAAATTGTGTAGATTTATGCCGGTAAAAATACAACAACTACTTTTTTACAGGTAGATTTTAATGAAATAATTTTTTTTTTAAATAAGCCATCCGATTTTTCGGGTAAAAACTATATAAAAAACATATGAAAAACAAAATAGCTGCCGTACAACAATTTCATGAAGCTTTTGGCTTAGGAGTAAAACAAGAACCTACAGCAAATTTAGGCAAGGATAAAAACCTGCTTCGGTTTAATTTAATGAAAGAAGAAAACGAAGAGTACCTCGAGGCTGCCAATAACAACGACTTGATTGAAGTAGCAGATGCCTTAGGCGATATGCTCTACATTCTTTGCGGAACCATAATTGAACACGGGATGCAACATAAAATTGAAGAAGTTTTTGACGAAATTCAACGCAGTAATATGAGTAAATTGGGAGCAAACGGGAAACCTATTTATCGAGAAGACGGAAAAGTTTTAAAAGGTCCCAATTATTTTAAACCCGACATTAAAGCAATATTAGTTGGTCGCAAGTAAAGTTAAGAACAAATGACAGCAAACAGTAAGCTTTTTGAGGAATTATCATTTTACACATTGTCGCATTCTGATTCCGGTTATTTCATTCATCAATTGATTGTTGATGCTTTTACAGCCCAAACCGCAGATAAAGATACTAAGAAAATCAGTTTGGTCTTTTCACTAGTCGGACTTTATTTATTAATCGAAAAAAATTATACGGGAAAACAAATTCAACAAGCACACACACTGTTATCAAATTACAAAGATTATTTTCCTAAAATTAACCTTCCTGAAAATCGGGGTGAAATTACTATATCAGATGTTCTTAAAAGCGAATTAAACCGTGATGAAATAATTAAAGAATGGTGTTCTTCTGTTTGGAAAGCATATGAATCAAGCAAAGAAGAAATTAAACAATTTTGCGAAACTTATTTATTTGAAAAACAATAATAATGCAGAACTATAAAGATTTTGCAAATAAGAATGCTATATTACTTCTCGAAAAGAGAAAGTGTCAATTTTGTGGAGCTAATGTAAGTAACGGGACTATTCTATCTTTTTTATATTTGCTCTGAAGTATATGAATGCTCATTCTTTCAAAATCAATATCTAAAAGTTTAAGATAAATAACTTCTTGACCTCGTAATCCCGCTGAATAAATCAAGGTCAATACAATTCTGTGTTTCAATAACTTCTTTGATACTTCTTCAAAGCCCGAAATGGCAATTTTTGCGCGTTCTACCGTGTTTAATCTTTTTTTCTGTTTCAGAATATTGAATTTTAATCAATTAAAAATCAAGATTATATATTACTTAACAGTAGTGTGTATATTTGTCATTAGAAGTAGCCGCCTTTGGCGGATTTAGTTCAACGACGAGTAAAAATAATAGCCGAAACAATAGTAAACCTGCCTGCGGCAGGCAGGTATGAACATTGTAGTGTATTAGCCCGCAAAAACATTAGTAGTAAATTGAAAAATTCTGCTTCCGAAATCGGCAACTATTCTTCTACGAACCGTTGTGGCTCATAAAACACAAGATTAATATTTAAGCCCGAATAATAATTTTTTCCTCATTATAATCCTAAAATTAAAAATGTATCAATGAATATTTTGAAGATTGTAACTTTTAAGTTACCTTTGTGTTATGGAAAAAGTAAGAGAAGTTGTTGCTTATCAAGGATTACTTTATAAATTTTCTTAAAAATCAACCCGAAAAGGTTCAAAATAAGATTTATAAAGTGATTGAAATAATTGAAACTTTTGAACGTGTCCCTGACATATTTAAAGCAAATTAAGGGAACAAAAGGATTATATGAAGCTCGAATTAGAATAGGAAAAAATATTTGGCGAGTTTTTTGCTTCTTTGATAAAGGTCGATTAGTTATAT
>JALWKK010000061.1 GCA_027081505.1 Flavobacteriaceae bacterium | reverse complement strand
AAATAAAATAAATAAAAAAAAAGGTGAATTTCTACATGAAAAACCCTGTTTAATAATAAACAAAATTTATTCATTTTATTAAAAAAAATAAATTATTGTGATAAAAAAGGATGTGTTATTCTGTTATGGAATTAAGACAACTATTTTTGGTCTTGGCATAAATATACCCATCTTGCCACCATTGTTTCATTTTTTGCTTGTTAAAGATTAACGAATTTGTGGTTAAAACAGTTGGAGTAAAATAAAAATTAAGAATTACATTTTTGTGAGATGCCACAAATTTACCAATGCGTATGTTTTGTTTTTCAATACGGTCTGCCATATAGTTATGCATGTTGGTAATTAACTCGAAAGCATTTTTTGATGGCATTCGGTTATAATGCATTACTTCGGTTTCTAGTATAATTACATCTATCTCGGTGGCGCCTCTATCTATAGCTTCTTCAATAGGTACCATACTCCCAAAACCTCCATCTGCATATTCGCAACCGTGTTTTTTTACCAAACTCATAAAGGGGACGTAATTACACGATATCCATATCCAATCCAGAAAATCTTGATAATTATAATCGTTAATAGATTTGTATTCTACTTGATTTAACGATAGGTTAGCGACGGTAACAACTACTTCTTTAGGACCGCTTTTTAATGTTTCAAATTCTTCTACGGTAATTGCTCTTTCTATTAGTTTTCTAAGGTTTTTGCTTTCGCCAAAGGTTTTTCTGCCTTTCAATAAGTTTTTTAAAACATTAATATGATGGATGCCAATATCCATTTTTCCGTGGCGTTCTTTTTTAATAATAAACGGGCAATTACTAAAAATACTTTTTTGGTTAACCGATGTATAAACTTCTTTTATTTTTTCTAGCTTGTTAAGTGCCAGATGTGTAATGAGTAAACTACCTGTTGAGGTGCCTACTAAAATTTTATAGTTGTGTTTTAAATCTTCAACCAAATACTGCGCAACTCCTCCTGCAAAGGCTCCTTTGCTTCCTCCACCCGATATGACTAATGCACGCATTTTTTTATTTAAAAATTTAGATGGTTCGCCACATATTTTAATGCATCTTTTGATAGTTCTTCCTTATTTTGTCGAAGCATTTCTTTATAGGTTTTGTTTTCCAAAAGCTTTTTGAGCAAATTTCTTGAAAAATTTCGAAATCGCCAATTGGGATGTATGCAACCTTCAGTTATGTTTAATAGTATTTCTTTATTTATTAATTGAAGCTGATAACAATACTCTATAGCTTTTTCTCTGATTTCAAAACTGTATTCGGGGTTTGTGTAATTCTGCAACTCGCTTTTGTAAATATCTTTGGCAGCGTTATTATAATTTGGTGTATTTATAGCAAGAGCCAACCACAGTTGTTTTACGTTTTTATCTTGAAAACCAATTACACTTTTCATTTTATGTAGATATTCTTTTTGTTTTTCGGGAAACGAAAACCAAAGATTGTAAAGTGCTACTTCTTGCGTAAGGTAACTGTTATCGTTAAGTAGTAGTTCGTATTCTTTTTGAATAGAAGCGGGTATTTTTTCCAGACTAAAAGCAATGGCTTGCCGAATGTAAACGTTGTTGGTTTTAAAGGCATTTTTGTAAAGATTTTCTACTTCGTCGTAAGGTTCTAAGGCTAGTTGGTAAACGGCTTCTTGCCCGAGATATTCGTTTGCAGATTCTAATGCTTCATTGAGTTGTTCTTTTTTTTCGGAAAATTTTACATTTCGTAAAGCTGAAAGTTTAAAAAAATCTATCATAAAAGGCGATTTTATCAAGGAGTTAAAAGCTTCTTCTGCTTTAAAAGCGCTTTGTTGCAACCAATTTTCTTTAAATGTTGTGAGTGGTTTTCCGTAAAGATTTTCGACTTCAATAATAAAATCTTGGGTAGTTACATTGCTATAGGCGTGCTTTTCTAAATAATTTTTTACAGCCTGTTTAAAAATTAAATCACCTACGGTTTCTCTTAATATATGCAATGCCCAAGCGCCTTTTTCGTAAAAAGTAAGCGATCCGGCTTTCGGATTAAGAAGCGATTCGCCTTTTCCTTCATCACTCATTTCTTGCAGTTGGTTGGCACTGTTGTAGAGCTTCCAATAATAAAAATCATCTCCAAAAATTTCGCGTTGTGCCAATAGTGCGTAATAAGAAGCAAACCCTTCGTGCAGCCAGTGGTGTTTTGCGGAAGTTTCGGTAACTAAATTTCCAAACCATTGGTGTGCCATCTCATGTGCGTTTACCATTACGTAATTTCTATCGGTAAAAGCAATACTATCTACAACAAAGGCTTTAGAGAAAAGGGTAAGTGTTGTGTTTTCCATTCCGGCATATAAAAAATCCCGCACGGGTACTTGCTTGTAATTTTGCCAAGGATAAGCAACTCCGATTTCGATTTCAAGAAAATTGAAAATTTCTTTGGTGTACCGATACGTAGGTTCCAGCTTTAAAGAATCTTCTTGATTTATGTAAAGCGAAATGGGTATGTTCGATTTGGAATAAATAGTTTTCTTTTTAAAATTACCTATTGCCATTGCTACCAAATAGCTGGACATTGGTTTTTGCATATCAAAATGCCAGCGTTTAATTCCGGAAAGTGGCGTTACCGAAAGCAATTTTCCGTTTGCGATAACGGTTTTATCTTCCGGAGCCAGAATGGTTAAATCAAATTCAATTTTATCGTTCATATCATCAATAGACGGTAACCAATGTGAGGTATATTTACCTTGCCCTTGTGTCCATATCTCATTTGGAAAAAAGTACAAGGCTTTTTTGGGTGTTGCTTTGTAAGAGAAACCGGTGGTATAAATTTTGTCTTTTTTAAAATTTGTGACAAACCATATTTTTTTTTCGGTGGATGAAATAGATAGTTCGCTTTCAGGAATATAGGTGAGTTTCATTTTTACGGCATCCAGATAAACCGAATCGGTGGGTTGTAAAACTTTAAATTTTACCGTCATACTTCCCGTTACGGTTCTATTTGAAGCATTAGGAGAAACTTCGGCTTTAATTTCTAAAAAATCTACTGTCTGTGTTTGCTGCGCCAAAAGTGAAGCAACAAAAAACATAAAAAATAAGTGCGGTAAAAAGGGCTTCATTAATTGGGATTTATTTTTTGTAACACAAACAGTAAAACAATAGGTACGGCTAATAGGGCGATTATCCAAAGCTGTGTAGTTAGCAGCGAAGGAGCAAATAATATGGTTAATAAATAACCGGCAATGGCACCACCAAAATGGGCATCATGCCCTATGTTACCCAATTGTTTTTTCATTCCGTAAATAGAATATAAAAGATATAAAATACCAAAAAGCCAAGCCGGAATAGGAATGGGAATAAAAAACAAATAAAGACTCATATTTGGCAATAATAATATCGAAGCGTATAAAATTCCGGTTACTGCACCACTGGCGCCAACCGCTGTATAATAGTTTTCTTTTTTATGAAATTTATAGGATAAAAGATTCCCCAATAAAAGGCTGGCTAAATAGATTATGATAAATTTAACATCACCAAATTTAGTTACGATTATAGGAGCAAAAAAGTAGAATGTAAGCATATTAAATAACAAATGCGTTGTATTTACATGCAAAAAACCGGAGCTTAACATTCGAATTTGTTCGCCGCGTTTTATGGCTCCTACATTAAATTTATATTTATCGAAAAAAGAAGGATTACTAAAACCTTGTAAAGAAAAAAGAACATTAGCAACAATAATAGCAATGATAGATAAATTCATAACGTATTTTTAAAAAACAAATATAGTAATAAGCAACGGAATGAAATTTTTTATTCATTTAAAATCAATTATATAATTGAAAATATTTTACCTAATTTTACCGTCAAATTTTACAAATGCAAAAGTTAATTTACATAGTGGTGTATCCTGTGGTGTGGTTTATTTCAATCATGCCATTTTTTGTATTGTATGGTTTCTCCAATTTATTATTTTACATTGTTTTTTATTTGGTTGGTTATAGAAAGAAAGTAGTTTTTGAAAATTTATCATTGGTTTTTCCCGAAAAACCGGAAAAAGAACGCAAAGAAATTGCTAAAAAGTTCTATCGCCACTTTTGCGATATGACGGTGGAGTCTATTAAATCGCTTACTATTTCTGAAAAAGAATTAAAAAAACGCTTTGTTTATACTAATGTTGAAGAGATTCATGCATTAGAAAATCAAGGTAAAAGTATTATGCTTATGGCGGGTCATTATGCCAGTTGGGAATGGATTTTTATTCTCCAGCGTTATGTAAAAAGTAATGGTTATGCGGTTTATAAAAAGTTAGGGAATAAATATTTTGATGCTTTGGTAAAACGCATTAGAGCAAAATACAATACTTTTTTAATTACTACAAAAGAAACGGTCTTTACCATAAAAAAAACCAGAGCAGAAGGGAAACAAGGTATTTACGGATTTTTAAGCGATCAATCTCCCAAATATAAAAAAGCAGTGTATTGGCAAAAATTTATGGGAATTACCGTGCCGGTATATGTAAGTGCCGAATTACTTGCCAAAGAATTAGACCTGGCAGTTGTATTTTTAAAAGTAAAGAAAATAAAAAGAGGATATTATGAAGCTTCTTTTCAAACAATTGCACCCGAGCCTTTAAAATTGCCAAATTACCAAATCACCGATACCTTTTTACAATTAGTAGAAGCGGAAATACGCGAAGCACCCGAATATTATTTTTGGACACACAGGCGTTGGAAACACCGTGATAAAGTGCCACCGGAATTTCAAAAATAAAATTTGTTATTCTACAAACGGATTTGAATACTTTTCATCGGTTATTAACTCATAATCGGTAAGCGTTTTTAAAAAGGCAACCAAAGCCGCTTTCTCTTCTTCCGAAAGGTTAAGATGACGCGGATTTCCTTGGCTGTCTTTCATATGTGCCGAAAGATACGGGTGCGCTTTTACGCCGGTACTATAATGTTCTACCACTTCTTCAAGTGTTGAAAATCTTCCGTCGTGCATATAAGGTGCGGTAAGTTCGATATTTCGCAACGAAGGCGTTTTAAAATGACCAAATAATGCTTCTATTCCCAAAAAAGCACCCCAACCGTTATCGGGTACATTGATGGTATCGTCTAAGCCAATGTTATCGGGTTCGCCACCGCTGAAAATCACTTGGTTTAGATTATCAGGCAAAGGTAATTCAGGATGTAGCGGTTCATGGTTAGGAAGGTGGCAGGTTACACAAGTTGCAATGGCTCCGGGAGTAAGCTTTCCGTTAAATATATCTTTACCCAAATTTTCTTGTTCGGTAAAATTGGGAAAATCTTCAAAAATACTTCCGGTTTGTTCAATTCCTCTGTCATATTTAGTATTAAACGAATAAATAGAACGTACAAATTGCGCCATTGCTTTCGAGATTCTTTCATTTGTAATGGTTTCGTCACCAAAAGCGTTTTTAAACAAAGGTTTGTAATAGTCTAATTCGCTTAATTTTCGGGTTAATTCCGCTAAGGTCATTCCCATTTCTACTTCATCTTCAATGGGCATTAGTATTTGCTCCTCAAGCGTTGCAGCACGTTGGTCCCAAAAATAGCGTTCGGGTTTATAAAAACCGGCATTGGCAAAACCTATGGAGTTTCTAAAAGTATGCCTGCCTTCAAAGCCAATGCTTTTTGCACCTGTATCGGCAAAACCTCGTTCTTGCAAATGGCAACTCGCACAGGAAATGGTATTGTTTTTTGAGAGGTTTACATCATAAAACAAAACACGACCCAAGGTGGCACCGGCATTGGTTATGGGATTGTCTTGAGGTGTGTTGTCAAAGGTAAAAACATAATCGGTAAACGTATTTGGAAAGTCTATGTCGTTATAATTAAAAGGCGTATCGGGAAGGTTTAGAATTGCTTGGTAATCTGCATCATCATCTAAAATAGTATCGTTTTTGCAGGAGTAGAAAAGAATAATTACAAATAAATAGAAGGCTAATTTAATATGCATTGTGGTAGTTTTTTTCAAAGGTAATATAGAATTTATAATAATAAAAATATAAATAAGATTTATTAGTCTTTTAATTTATTTAAAAAGTTGTTATAAATCCTTTTGTATAATAACGCAACCATTATCTTTGCAAGCAATCTTACTAAAAACAATAACTACTATGCCCGGATTTGAAATTTTTGGAGAACTGGAAAAACAACACGTAAACGAGGTTTTAGAAACCGGAATATTAATGCGTTACGGTTTTGACGGTTTACGTAATAACGTTTGGAAAGCAAAAACCTTTGAACAACAATTTGCAACCAAAATGCAAGTAAACCATTGCCAGTTGGTCTCCAGCGGTACATCGGCATTAACCGTAGCACTTGCCGTTGCAGGAATTGGAGCGGGCGATGAAGTGATTATGCCCACCTTTACTTTTGTGGCAAGTTTTGAGTCTATTCTGGCATTGGGCGCAATACCGGTTTTAGTAGATGTAGATGAAACGCTTACACTCCATCCGGAATCTGTAGAAAACGCAATCACATCAAAGACCAAATGCGTTATGCCGGTGCATATGTGTGGCTCTATGGCAAATATCAATGCCTTAAAGCATATTTGTAAAAAGCATAACCTTATCTTGCTCGAAGATGCCTGCCAAGCACTGGGCGCAACCTATAACAACATTCCGGTTGGAGCACATGGCGATTTAGGGGTTTTCTCCTTCGATTTTGTAAAAACCATTACCTGCGGCGAAGGTGGTGCGGTGGTTACCAACAATCCGGATTTAGCCAAAAAAGCAGACCATTACCAAGACCACGGACACGACCACAAAGGCAACGACAGAGGAGCCGAAGGACATCCTTTTTTGGGTTATAATTTTAGAATTTCGGAACTTCATGCCGCAGTTGGACTGGCACAGCTACAACGATTAGACGAAATTCTATCCATACAAAAAAGGAATTATTTAATTTTAAGAGAAGCAATACAGCAGGTAGATGGAGTAACTTTTAGAAGCGTACCCGAAGGCGGCGAAGAAAATTATTCGTTTTTAAATTGGTTTTTGCCCACACAAGCACTTGCAGAAAAAGCAACACAGGCACTTGCAAAAGTTGGATTAGACGGAAATTTTTATTGGTTTAAAAATAATTGGCACTACATAAACGGTTGGGAACATTTAAAAAATGCAACGGCAGTATCGCCTTTGTCAAAAGAAGTCAGCTTGGCTTTACATAAAAATAAAACCAAAGATTTCTCAAAAAGCGATGCCGTTATCGGGCGTACGGTTTCTTCCTTAATAAAACTTAGTTGGACGGAAGAAGAGGTGCTAAAAAGAGCCGGAAAAATGGTTGAAGTTTTAGAAAATGTTTTAAATTGACCCCTTTTTAAATTTTACCTTGTTTTATGAAAATTAATACTTCAAAAATTACCTGTACAATTATTGTTTGTTTTGTTGTTTTTTTCCAACCCGTAAAAGTATATTCACAAGAAAACGATAAAGTTTGGGATTTGCTTTTACAAAACAAACGACAAGAAGCATTAAAATTAGTTTCAAAAAAAAAATATGTAAAAGATGTAAAATCTTTATTTACAAAGAAAATTGTTGAAACCGATAACGGCAATTTTATTTTTGAAACCGATTTTTATCAGCAAATGTTAAACAGTTCTAATTTTGAGCCTTATCTTTTCGCCTTCTGGAATCAAAGCTTCCTTTTTAATGAATACCACAATAACGGTTATACAAACAACATTGGTGAAATAATTGAAATTATTTCTAAATACAAATACACCTACAGTACATTAGAAAATGCAGTTACTTACCTTCTGGCAGTAAAGCAAAGGCAAAAGCTACAATGGGAAAAATTTTTTGAATACGGAAACAAAATAAACAGAATACAAAATTGGGAATACACCGGAGTTTTCGAAAATTTAAATAACAGCGGATTAAGTATTTACTATAAACCCGAAACTTTTTCGAACCCTAAAGAACCTTTCGACGGGCGAAACATAGGAGAACTAAACTGGTACAAAGCACCCGAATCACACGGCGATCCGTATCAATTTTTTACCAACCATTCCGAACACGGATACGGAGTAAATTACGGGCAAACTTTTATTCAATCTCCCGAAAGTCAAAGGGTGATTTTTAGAATAGGAGCAGGCGGAAAAATTCGCGTATTTTTAAACGATGTGTTAATTTTTGAAAATGATAAAGAATTAATTACAGAAATGGACGCCTACAACATTGAGGCAAACCTTCAAAAAGGAAATAACCGATTGTTAATAAAATTAGCCAACGAAAATGTTTATCCCTATTATTTAGTCAGAATCGAAGACACAAACGGTAAAGTTGTTACAAACGTAGAAAACGACATAAGCAATAAAAAATACACAAAAAGCTCTTTAGAAGCAATACAACCCAAGATTTTAGAAAACCCTATAATACAGTATTTAAAAAACGAATATCAAAAAAAACCTAACTCGTTTTTTAATACCTACAGCTTGTTTAAGGGTTTAATGAGGTATGGTAGATATGAAGAAGCAAAAGATATATTAAATAAATGGTTAGTAAAATACCCCGATAGCTCTTTTCTAAAAGTATTATTGGCAACTTGTTATAACGCAGCCGAAGATTATACCGAATCGCAAAAACTATTTAAAAATATACAAACAAAAGACCCCGATTATTATTTTTCATTACTATTAACCTTTAAAGATACCGACGCATTATTTAAAAAAGATTTAAAAAGTTACAGAGAAACATTAGATAAAATTAAAAATACAATTCAGAACGATTTTATACAAAATTCTTGCGAGTTATTTTGGCATTTAAGAACCCAAGACAAAGATTCCTTAGAGTTGTATTTAAACAAAGTGATAGAAAACAATAGTAATTCGCAGAAAACCTATTTAACCTTTGTTAAATTTTATGACAAACTACTAAACAAAGAAAATATTACCATACAGAAACTTGAAAAACATACACAAAGCAATTTAAGCTATAATATTAGATTACAACTAAGCTATTATTACGAAAAAATTAACAAAAAAGAACTAGCCTTAACTTTATTAAAAGATGTTTTAGATTACTTAAACGAAGATAACAACGCTATTTATGATTACGTAAACTTATTACACAAACAAAACAAATACGAAGAATCAATTCCTTACATAAAAAAAGCACTTGCTAATTACCCGTATTCTACTGTTTTTAACGAGTTAATGGGCGATGTATACTACAATACGGGTAACAAAAAGAAATCGCTACAATTTTACCAAGAAGCCTTAGACAGATACCCCACAAATTCCAGCTTACGAAAAAAAATATTTGACTTAAAAAATCAAGAAAATCCCTTAGACAAATTAAGAACAAAAGATTTTTATACATACATTAAAAACACCAAAAGAAAAATTAAAGAAAATAACTACGGAAGCAATATACTTTTAGACGAAACCAACGTTTTTGTGTACCAAAAAGGAGGCGGAAGATATACAGTTACATATATTTATGAAGTTACCTCAAATGATGGAGTCGAAAATTTAAAAGAGTACGATTTAAATCTTTATGGCGATTATGTAATTTATAAATCGGAAATCATAAAACCCGACGGCTCTATTGTCCCGGCTGAAAAAAGTGGCTCCAATTTAGTATTTAACGGTTTAGAAACGGGTGATGTCATTCTTATAGATTTTGAAAATAATTTTACAAAACACGGTCGTTTTTATAAAGATTTTATAGATGCAAAAACTTTTAGAGGATTTGACCCGGCTCAAAAAAGAACCTATAGAATATTAACACCAAAAAACGATATTAAGTACATCTGTACAATAGAAGATATTCCATTAAACAAATATAAATTTGAAGAATATAATGTTTATGAATGGAGCAAAACAAACCTGCAGGCAATTCCGCTTTATGAAGCTTATATGCCTCCTAAAGTAGATGTTGCGTCAAAACTACACATTAGCACCATTACTTCTTGGGATGTTATAGCAAAATGGTATTCCGACCTGGTACGTTCTCAAATTATTATTGACGATAAAGTAAAAAACGCTTTTAAAACTATTTTTCCTAACGGCATATCCAATTTATCCGAAAACGAAAAAGCAAAAGCCATATACAATTACGTTACCGGCAATTTTACCTATAGCTATGTAAGCTTTAAGCAAAGCGGATTTGTACCCCAAAAACCTTCTAAAACAATTGCCACCAAATTAGGCGATTGCAAAGATTTTTCAACGCTTTTTGTAGCTTTATCTAAATTAGCAAACCTAGATGCAAAACTGGTGCTAATTTTAACTTCCGACTATGGACAAAACGACATGCTTTTACCAAGTACCGATTTTAACCATTGTATTGTAAAAGTAATGATAAACGGTAAAGAACAATTTTTAGAATTGACCGACAAATACTTGCCTTACAAAACATTACCCATATCTTTACACCAAGCTTACGCCCTCGAAATCCCATTTAATTCAAACGATACGAAAACTTACAATATCACAAAACTTAACAATTTAAACAGAATAGAAGATACTATAATATCCATAGCAGATGTTTATATTGATAATAATGACAGTATAAAAGTAAAACTTACCACTAAAGTTAACGGGCATTTAAGCTCTTCTTATATTTCTATGTTTGAAGAAAAAAATAAAGAAACCCTAAAAAAAGACGTAAATAATGAAATATCCAAACGAATATCACAAGAAATAAGTGTGCTGTCAATAGATTCTTTTAGCGTAAATAAAAACAGCTTGCCCGTAAAATATACAGCAACACTTTCCGTTACCGAAAAAATAAATAAAATAGCATCGTTAAAAGCAATTAAAATACCTTTTTTTCTAAACCCATACAACGCAAGTATAATTGAATTACAAGAAAGAAAATATCCAATTGAATATAAAAAATATGAAAATTTAGATACCTACCAAGAAACCATAACCATTCACCTGCCTGATAACAATGCTTTTGCAGAAATACCCGAAAATAAAGACTTATCCTTTAAAAACCATTTTTTTAAGATTACTTACTCCTTAATTAACCCTAACACATTAAATATCAATATGGTTTCCTCTCCCGGTAAAGGAAAAATACAACCAAAGGATTATCCGGAGTTTAAAAAATATGTACAAGATGTATTGGAAGTTAAAAAAACGCTTATAGCCTACAAATAACATGCCTCCCATTCAAAAAAAAGTAAACATAAAAAATAAAAAAGCACGGTTTGAGTACGAGATATTAGACCGCTATACCGCCGGAATTGTATTACGTGGCACCGAAATAAAAGCCATAAGAGAAGGAAAAGCATCCATAACCGAAGCCTTTTGCGAATTTAAAAACAGCGAACTTTATGTTATAAACATGACCATACAAGAATACTCACACGGGTATAGCTTCGGTCATAACCCCAGACAAGAACGTAAATTACTACTTAACAAACGCGAATTGAAAAAACTTGAAAAAGAAGTGAAAAATTCGGGTTTAACTATTATTCCGCTGCTTTTGTTTACCACCGAAAAAGGACTTGCAAAGCTCGAAATAGCACTTTGTCGAGGTAAAAAAATGTACGACAAACGGCAAACTATAAAGGATAGAGATAACAAACGAGATTTAAGCCGGATAAAAAAAGCATATAACAATTAACCCGAAAAATTCACGGAATTTTTAAACGACTAAGTACTGCCAACAAATTTGTGTATTTTGAAAACACCCAAATTTTGGGCATTTCTATCCCGAAAATAATCGGGAGGGGTTTCCCGCATTTCCCCCTTTGTCCATAGCAGATTCATATAATTCACTTCGTTTTTATATGAATAATGCGGGTTAATGCGAATTTATTTTTGAATGTGAAACCATTCTCTTCAATTTTCTTCTTGATATTTCTAAAATCTAAAATGGGAATTGTACATTTGCAATCAATATTTATAAAACAGATTTCTTCTACTTAAAAACATACAATTATGTCACAATATGATGTTGTAATAATAGGTTCGGGTCCGGGAGGATACGTAGCCGCTATTCGTTGTGCCCAGTTGGGCATGAAAACCGCCATAATCGAAAAATATTCGGTGTTGGGAGGCACCTGTTTAAACGTGGGGTGTATTCCCAGTAAAGCACTGCTCGACTCGTCACACCATTACCAAGATGCCATTAAACATTTTAAAGAACACGGCATCGAAATACCCGGCGATGTAAAAGTAAATATTAAAAAAATGATAGACCGAAAAAAAAGTGTGGTAGAGCAAACTACAGCCGGTATCAATTTTTTAATGAAAAAAAACAAAATAACGGTTTACACCGGAAAAGGTTCGTTTAAAGATGCAACACATATTGTTATCGAAAAACAAGATGGTAAAACCGAAGAAATTGAAGCCAAAAACACCATTATAGCTACCGGAAGCAAACCGGCAACACTTCCTTTTATAAAATTAGACAAAAAAAGAGTAATTACCTCAACCGAAGCACTTTCATTAAACGAAATTCCCAAACACCTTTTGGTTATTGGCGGTGGTGTAATAGGCTTAGAATTAGGACAAGTATATTTACGTCTTGGCGCGCAAGTTTCAATAATTGAATATATGGATAGGATTATACCCGGAATGGATGCCGCACAAAGCAAAGAGCTTACCAAAGCACTTAAAAGACAAGGAATGAAGTTTTATACTTCACATAAAGTATCGAATGTAGCATCTAAAGGAAAAGAAGTAACCGTTGCCGCAACCGATAAAAAAGGGAAAGAAGTTACATTTACCGGCGATTATTGCTTGGTTTCGGTAGGTCGCCGTCCTTATACCGACGGATTAAAAGTCGAAAATGCCGGCATTAAAATAAACGAGCGCGGACAAGTAGAAGTAAATCAATATCTGCAAACCAATATACCCAATATTTATGCCATTGGCGATGTAATAAAGGGAGCAATGCTGGCACACAAAGCCTCTGAAGAAGGCGTTTTTGTAGCCGAAACCCTAGCCGGACAAAAACCACATATTAACTACAACCTAATTCCCGGTGTGGTATATACTTGGCCCGAAGTTGCCAGCGTAGGAAAAACCGAAGAACAACTTAAAGCCGAAAACGCAAACTATAAAGTAGGACAGTTTCCTATGCGAGCCTTAGGAAGAGCTAGAGCTAGTGGCGATATAGACGGATTTGTAAAAATACTCAGCGATGCCAATACAGATGAGGTACTTGGTGTGCATATGGTGGGAGCCAGAGTTGCCGACCTTATAGCCGAAGCCGTTACCGCTATGGAATTTAGAGCCAGCGCCGAAGATATTGCCCGTATGAGCCACGCACATCCTACCTATGCCGAAGCGGTAAAAGAAGCAGCTCTATCAGCTTCCGGTTTAGGAGCTATTCACGTTTAATATTTTAGCCGTACAGGTTCTTAGTGAGTTTTTAGTTTAACAAAATGCGACAAAAAAAAACAGTTTCAGTACGGCTCACCGATAACCTAAAAGAAAAATTACTTCTTTGGGCACAACAATTTGAAGAAGTTGTTTGGTTAGACAGTAATGCACATTGTCAAAAATACGGCAACTACAATGCAATACTTGCCGTAGATGCGTTTACCGCCATAAAAACCGATTCTTTTCAAGCTTTTCAAAAATTGGAAGAATACCAACAAGCTACAAGAGATTGGATTTTCGGGTACCTAACCTACGATGTAAAAAACGATGTAGAAAAGCTTACTTCCAACAACTACGATGCATTGCATTTTCCGGATGTATTTTTTTTTCAGCCTAAAAAACTATTTTTATTTTCAGATCAAAAGGTTGAAATTCATTATTTGAATCTTGTTTCAGATGAACTGGAAACAGACTGGGAAACCATCTTACAAACTCCCGTTATAGAAAAGAAACAGCGTCAGCAAGCGGTAAAAATTCAACTTAGAACCACTAAAGATAGTTACTTTAAAAAAGTTAAAAAGCTAAAAGAACACATTCAGCTGGGCGATATTTACGAGGCGAATTTCTGTCAGGAATTTTTTTCGGAAGCAGCACCTATTAATCCGTTGCAAACCTATCATCATCTAAATGCTATTTCGCAACCTCCATTTGCCGCTTTTTTTAAAAACAACAAGCACTTTGCGATGTGTGCTTCACCCGAACGGTATCTTAAAAAACAGGGAACCAAAATTGTGTCGCAACCCATAAAAGGAACGGCAAAAAGAAGTGATTCTGTTAAAGAAGATTCCGCTATAAAAATACAACTTAAGGAAGACCCGAAAGAGCGCAGCGAGAATATTATGATTGTTGATTTGGTACGGAACGATTTGTCGCGATTTGCTCAAAAAGACAGCGTTCGAGTCGAAGAATTATGCGAAGTTTATTCGTTTAAACAAGTTCATCAATTAATTTCTACGGTAAGTTGTAAGGTTGCTTTAAGCGAAAGTCCTGTTCAAGTTTTAAGAAACACCTTTCCTATGGGAAGTATGACGGGTGCGCCAAAAATTTCGGCGATGCAAATTATTGAAGCCTTAGAAGATGCCAAACGAGGTTTGTACAGTGGCACCATAGGTTATTTTACACCCACCGGCGATTTTGATTTTAACGTGGTTATTCGTACCATTTTATACAATCAAGCTACTAAGTACCTTAGTTTTTCGGTTGGAGGAGCCATTACTGCCGCCTCTGTTATTGAAAACGAATACCAAGAGTGTTTGTTAAAAGCCAAAGCAATGCGTGAAGTGCTGGAAGAGAACTAAATACTTCTAAAAAAACCGGTTATATTTTATCTTTAATAGTATAGTGTTGTTGCCCTTGATTGTTTCTAAGCAACAATTCGCCTAAAAATCCGGCTACAAATAATTGCGTACCCAATACCATGGCGGTAAGTGCAATAAAAAATTGCGGTCGTTGGGTAATTAGTCTTCCGGTGGGGTTTAAATAGAGTTTGTCGATTCCCAGATAAGCGGCAAATAAAAATCCTATAAAAAACATGATAATTCCCCAAGTTCCGAAAAGGTGCATCGGTCGTTTCCCGAATTTTGAAAGAAACGAAATGGTAATTAAGTCTAAAAATCCTCTCATAAAGCGTTCGATTCCAAATTTAGTTTGCCCGTATTTTCGAGCTTGATGTTGTACAATTTTTTCTCCAATTTTTGTAAAACCGGCACTTTTTGCCAATACCGGAATATACCGGTGCATTTCGCCTGTTACTTGTATGTTTTTAACCACATCTTTGTGGTAAGCTTTTAGCCCGCAATTAAAATCGTTTAGTTTTACTCCCGAAGTTTTTCGGGCAGCCCAATTAAAGAGTTTAGAAGGTAGGTTTTTGGTGAGCTTTGCATCGTATCGTTTCTTTTTCCAACCCGAAACCAAATCGTATCCTTCTTTGGTAATCATATCGTATAATTCCGGGATTTCTTCCGGATTGTCTTGTAAGTCGGCATCCATTGTAATAATTACGTTTCCTTTGGCTATTTTAAAACCGGCATGCAGTGCCTGCGATTTTCCGTAATTATTTAAAAAACGAATGGCTTTAATGTGGTTGTCCTTTTGGGTAATTTCTTTTATAATTTTCCACGAATCATCAGTGCTTCCGTCGTCTATAAAAATAATTTCGTACGCATATTTATCTTGTTGCATTACTTGGGTAATCCAAGCATACAACTCGGGGATAGACTCTTCTTCGTTAAGAAGCGGGATAACGATGGAAATATCCATATGTTATTGAAAATCCGGACGGTTTTGTTTCATAATTAACCCTGAAATTAAAGAAATGATAAAGCCGGTAAACAACGAACCTAAAATTGCAAAAGTACTCATTATCCAAGGTTGCATAAATTTTTGAGACATATTAAGTGCCATTTCCATTTGCTCTTCCGGCATGTTCGGGTTGCTTTCAATCATTTCTTCGCGAGAAATTTCCATGATTTGGTTAACCATATCAGGTTCAATAACCGTCATAAATATATAGTTGTAAATTGCTATTAAAATGCCGGAAATTACCGAAACAGCAAGCCCTACTTTAATAGCTTCACCTAATGATAAAAATCCTTCATTTCCGGTTTTATACTTCTTAATAGCTAAAACTATTACATAGACAGAAACCAACAAACTAATTACCGAAACATACCATTTGGGTTGTAAGTGATTGCCTGTTATGTATGTGATTACAGATACTATAATAGAAAATAATGCTAACAATACTCCGTATGTTAATGCAATGTTTTTAATTGATGCCTTTTGTGTTTCCATCGTATTTATTTTTATATATTGGTTGTGGTTATTTGTAGGCAAAGATAGTAAAACGTTACGTTATATTACGGGTACATTTTTTTTGACTTAGAATCCACAGGATAAAACAAAGTAAAGAATTAACCCGAAAAATTCACGAAATTTTTAAACGATTAAGTACAGCCAACAAATTTGTGTGTTTTCAAAACACACAAATTCGGGGCATTTCTATCCCGAAAATAATCGGGAGGGGTTTCCCGCATTTTCCTCTTTTCTCATAGCAGATTCATATAATTTACTTCGTTTTTATATGAATAATGCGGGTTTATATTGTTCAAT
>JALWKK010000060.1 GCA_027081505.1 Flavobacteriaceae bacterium | reverse complement strand
CCGTTTCAAATTTATCCTCTTCTCGTGCTTTGCAAGATATTACCGAAAAATACGGCGGAACCTACTACGCATCGGCAGTCGGCGAAGTAAACGTAGTCGAAAAAATGAAAGAAGTAAATGCGGTAATCGGTGGCGAAGGAAACGGCGGAATTATTTATCCTAATCTGCATTACGGAAGAGATAGTTTGGTGGGAATTGCTTTATTTTTAAGCTATTTGGCACAAGAGCGAATATCGGTAAGTAGTTTAAGAAAACGGTATCCGTCTTATTTTATGAGTAAAAAGAAAATTAAGCTTACACCGCAATTAGATGTAGATTCAATTTTAAAACAAATAGAGCTAAAATACCAATCTGAAAAAATCAGCACAATTGATGGCGTAAAAATAGATTTCCCAACATTTTGGGTGCATTTAAGAAAATCAAATACCGAACCCATAATTAGAATTTATACCGAAGCCGAAACACAAGAAAAAGCCGATAAAATAGCCGACAGATTTATTGATGAAATAAAGCAACTTGCCGGTTTGTAAACTGAATGTTATGAAAAAACCAAAAACACAACTGGAAAGCTATTTTACACCTTTTAGAAATAATATTGTTGGTATAAACCAATCTTTTGAAACTCCTTTCGGAAAAAAAAAGATTATCTATTTTGATTGGACCGCCAGCGGAAGATTATATCGTCCCATAGAAGAAAAAATGCTTCATAACTTTGGTCCTTTTGTAGCCAACACCCATACCGAAACTACGGTGAGCGGTACTACCATGACAAAAGCGTACCACAAAGCTCGAAAAATTATTAAAAACCACGTGAACGCATCTCAAAACGATGTTTTTTTACCCGTAGGAAGCGGAATGACCGGAGCAGTAAATAAGTTTCAACGTATTTTGGGATTAAAAATACCCGAGCATTTAAAAAAATATACTTCGATACCTGAAAAAGAACGACCCGTTGTTTTTGTTTCACACATGGAACATCATAGCAACCAAACTTCTTGGTTGGAAACCATTGCCAAAGTTGAAGTAATTCCCAGCGACGAAAACGGACTATTTAGTTTAGATAATTTAAAAACACTACTCGAAAAATACAAAGACACACCACAAAAAATTGCATCGGTTACCGCTTGCTCAAACGTAACAGGAATTACCACACCGTATCATCAAATAGCTAAGCTGATGCATCAATACAACGGATTGTGTTTTGTAGATTTTGCCTGTTCTGCTCCGTATGTAAGCATAAACATGCACCCCAAAAACCCAGAAGAAAGTTTAGATGCTATTTTCTTTTCTCCCCATAAGTTTTTAGGAGGTCCCGGAACCAGTGGCGTACTTATTTTTAACGAAAAATTATACAAAAACACGATTCCCGACTGTCCGGGTGGCGGTACTGTGGTTTGGACAACTCCTTGGGGCGACCATCGCTTTTTAGACAACATAGAAGACCGAGAAGATGGAGGAACTCCCGGCTTTTTACAAGTAATTAAAACCGCTCTCGCCGTAAAATTAAAGGAGAAAATGGGAGTAGAAAATATTATAAAACGAGAAGAAGAATTATTAGACTACTTCTTTAAACGTATAAAACCACATCCAACCATTAATCTTTTAGCCGGACAACACCAACACAGACTGGGAGTGTTGTCGCTTACCATTGGCGACCTGCATCACGATTTAGCCGTAAAAATGTTAAACGACCGATACGGAATTCAAACTCGTGGTGGTTGTAGTTGTGCCGGAACCTACGGACATTATTTACTGGGCATAGATCATCAAAAATCGGATGAAATTATTAGTAAACTCGAAGCCGGAACTTGTAAAATGAAACCCGGATGGATTCGGTTTTCTATTCATCCCACCACAACAAATGAAGAAATACAATATGTTTGCGATAGCTTAATTGAATTAGCAAATAACTATTCCGATTGGCAAAAAGACTATCATAAAATTAACGAAACTTTTTGTCATAAAAATGAAAAGGAAACACAAGCATCTGCTTTACAAGAAGATTGGTTTCGTTTATAAAAAAATTGTTGTTAAAACCATAAATAACAATCGTAAAAAATACAATACACCTGCACAAATAGTTTTTATACCGAATACGAATTCAATATAGTTCAATTTCAAGTTCTCTCATTGAACTATTTTCATTCTATAACGACATTAACCATTCTAAAATATAAAATAGTTTGGACTATTTTATATTGAGAATAGGTATTACATTTGTATTTATGAAGTACATTATCTCATTCGTATCATTTTTTATTTTGGTCTGCTTAACAGGATGCGATACTATAAGAAACAAACAAAGTAACATTCAAGATTTTATTCCTGAAAAAGCACATACAATTGTAAAAATTAACAATTTTGAAGATAACAAAGCTGCCCTTGCTTCAAACGACTTACTTTTTCCTGTTTTATCCGAATCGACACTCGCAGCACTTATACAAAACATACATCCACAATCTGAAAGTTTATTATGTATTTCAAAAAATGACTCTAAAAACAATTATACCTTTATTACACATCTTCAAAAAGTTGAATTAATAAACGACTCTATTATTAAAACGAAAAATGAAACCAATTCCGTTAAAAAAATCGTACTAAATGACACCCCTTTTTATACTTTTACAAAAGATAGTATTATTGTAATTGGCTCTTCAGAAAAGGAAATAAAGGCTGCTTTTAACAAAAAAACGCTTCGCGATAAATTATTTAAACGTGCCTTAAAAATAGCTGATAATAAAGGAATTAGTATTATAAGCAAAGCAAATAAACTTCAATATACAGATTCGGCTGCCATTAATTTTGCCAAATGGATGTGTTTAAACACGGTGATTTCATCCGGAGGTATTACCGCTACAGGAGTGGCTATCCCGCAGGACAGCATACCTCAAATCAGCAACCTATTTAAAGGGCAAACGCCACAAACCACCCGGTTTTTAACCGTTTTACCGGCAGATGTAACCGAAGCTTTTTCGTTTACCTATTCCGATTTTGATGTGCTTCAAAATAATATAACAGCTAACGATTCTGTTTCTATTCAAAAGAAAGATGCTATTTTTAACTTGGTGAATGAAGTTGCCGTTTTTTCAATTAATAAAGAAAAAGCAATTGCAATAAAAAGTTTGGATATACAACTTGCTTATGAATCATTAGTAGCTAATTTTTCAGAAAAAAACTTTTATAAAGATGTTGCTATCTACCATTTTCTAAATCCCGAATTATTTAAAAACACCTTTTCTCCTCTCGTTAAAGCAACAAATTTTAAGTTTGCTTTTCAATTAGGAGATTTTTTCATTTTCACCAAAACACAAGAAACTGCACAACATATTATTACGAGTTATAAAAATGAATTAGTCTTTGCAAAATCTAATAACTATAAAAACCTTTTAAACGATATTAGTAGCTCGTCGTCTTTGTTTATAGTACAAAACGGAGAGGAGTTCGCCACTTCACTTTCAAAATTAACAGGTATTCAATCCGTTTCAAAAAAAGTAATCAAACAGTTTCCGCTGGCAATTACACAAGTTAGCTTCGACAGGGATTTTGCGCATCTTAACTTAGTTTGCAAAGAAGTTTCTTTAAAAAATCAATCTACTTCTTCGGGCGTTACCGAAACGGCTTCCATTAGTTTGAAAAATACCATTGCTCTTGCTCCCGCTTTTTTCACCAACCATATTACCAAAGGAAAAGATATTGTTGTACAAGACATTGACAATGTTTTATATCTTATTTCGAATAACGGAAAAATACTTTGGAAAAAAACGTTAAATAACAAGATTATTGGAGAAATTAAGGAAGTAGATATTTTAAAAAACGGTAAAAAACAATTGGCTTTTGTTACTAAAAATAAATTGTATGTACTGGATAGAAATGGAAAACCCGTAAAACCCTTTCCAATTTCATTTACCGACAATATCACCCAGCCATTGGCTATTTTTGACTACGATAACAACCGAAAGTATCGGTTTGCTATTACGCAAGGTAACAAAATTACGTTATTTGACAGCAAAGGAAAAAAGGTAAAAGGATTTACATTTTCAAAAACCAAATCGGATATTGTTCTACCGCCTACTCACATTCGTATTGCTAATAAAGATTACATTGTTATTGCAGAACAAAACGGCAAGTTACACATCCTTAACCGAACCGGAAAAACAAGAATTAATCTCTCTAAAAAGTTTGATTTTTCAGATAATCCAATTGTAAAAGAAGGTAACAACTTTGTGGTTATTGGTAAAAACAACACAAAACACAGCATTGATACCAAAGGAAGAGTGGTTTCAAAGAAATTGAAAGTTTCGGGGACTTATTATTTTACCGTAAACGGAAGAGTAAAAGCTACACTTGACGAAAACCTATTGCGTATTAACGGAAAATTAGTAGCGCTTCCTTACGGAATTTACACCCAACCACTAATTTTTAATAGTAAAGGGAACAGCTATATTTCTGTTACCGATACGCAAGAAAAAAAGATATACTTATTTACAAGATATGCAAAACCGGTACAAGGCTTTCCTGTTTACGGAATATCCGGAGCATCTTTAGCAACCGGTAAAGGACGCTTACTTCTAGTTACCCAAACCGATGATGCTACCGTAACGGTTTACAGGATTAAGTAACGGAACTGAAAATTAGTATCTTTGATAAAAATTTAATCCATGCATTTTATACCCGAAAAGTTAGACAATTATGTCACGGCACATTCACAACCCGAACCTGAATTGTTGCAACAATTATCCAAAGAAACTTGGCAAAAGGTATTGATACCCAGAATGTTAAGCGGGCATTTTCAAGGCAGGATTTTGAGTATGATTTCTAAAATAATCAATCCCAAACATATATTGGAAATTGGCACTTATACCGGCTACTCGGCTTTATGTTTGGCAGAAGGATTACAAGACAACGGTACGATAGACACCATAGACCATAATGAAGAGTTGTTTGATTTTCAAAAAAAATACTTTGACAAATCTGCTTGGAAAAAGCAAATTTTTCAACATCCGGGAGAGGCTTCAGTCATAATTCCTACACTAAATAAAATTTATGATTTGGTTTTTATAGATGCCGACAAAAAAAATTATCCTTTGTATCTGGAGCTAATTCTTCCAAAATTAAAAAGTGGTTCGGTTATACTAAGTGATAATGTTTTGTGGAGTGGTAAAGTTTTAGAACCTGTTTTAGAAAAAGATGAAGATACACAAGCACTTAAACAATACAACAAACTCTTAAATAACCATCCCCAACTGGAAACCGTATTGTTACCAATTAGGGATGGATTAAGTATTTCCAGAGTTAGATAATACTATTGTACCGCTTGTAGCGCATCAATATTTCCGTATCCTTTTGTACTGCTTTTATTTGGGTAAAATTCGGCACTTTGGCGCATTTTGTTTAGTACTTGCGCACGAGACCAGCCGGGATGTCTTGCCCAAACCAATGCCGCTATTCCTGCTGTTGTTGCTGTTGCAACCGAAGATCCACCTACATAATCACGATGCCCGTTATAATATCCTAATGCGGTTGAAGTACGGCTGTTGTCCCAATCGCGTTCCATCACAACGGTAAATTCTATTTGGGGACCGTCATGGCATGTATCGCATTGTTGGTAGGTTCCATCATCCGTAATTCCGGTTACGGCAACTGTTTCGTTCATATTTGCCGGAAAAATAACCGGATACCAGTTGGTCCAGGTAGTTGAAGTACCACCGGCGGCAAAAATCAGTTTTTGTTTATAATACGCATATTGTACCGCATCACGTACATTGCCGATAGACCAAGGATAGCCGATAGACATAGAGATAATTTTTACATCATTTCTGTTAGCCAATGCTATCAAGGCATTTTTTACTCCTTTTCGCTCGTGGTAATCGTTTAAAACTACATCTTCGGTGGCACGGTAAGAAACCAAGTTACTGTTATAAGCAACGCCTACAGGCATATAGTCATTGTTTCTTGGAGCAGCTATGGTAGAAGCCATACCGGTTCCGTGTCCGCATAGATCGTAGGGTCCGTCATAATTGTTTGACCACCACCAAGGCGAATCGATAAAAGTTCCGTATTTTTGAATGTATCTTCCGTTACTCCAACCGTCGTTAAAGTTACTGCCGAGAAGCGATTGATATTGAGATACACCGGTATCTACCAATCCTACTGTTACACCGGCTCCGGTACTGTACGCCCATGCTTGTTCTATATTGTGATGATCAAAAGTCCAACTTATGTAGCAGTTGGGAGCAATCACACGATAATCATTCCCGTTAAGGTTTGAAGATCCAAATCCACAACCTTTAGACGAGCGTGTTTGTTCTTGCGGGAAGGCTTCGTTGCCAAAAAAAGAATATCCGTTTGGTTCCAGATACCTAATATCGTTTCGTTTTTTTAGTTCTTTTATTGTTTCGATAGAAGATATCTTTACATCAATGACATTTAAAACTTTGTCGTCTTCGTAAACAGTTTCTTTTTTAGTTGTAGATTCTACTGAAATCACCAAGTCAATAATTTCATTTTTAGTATTGGTTAAACGTTGATTTGCAGAAGTTCTAAAGGCTTCTCCTTTATTTCCGTATCCGATAGTTAAAATACCATCGCCGTGTACGGTAGCGCTCCATAGCACTTGATTGCTTACTTCCATCCAGCTAAAATCTCCTTTATCTCGTAATATTTTATCTATTACTTCGTTAATTTCTTCAATAGATAAAAGCTGTTGAGAAACGTCTGCAACTCGGTTGGTTGAATTCTCTTCGGATATTAGTTGTTCATCTTGTGTACAACTTGCAATAATTAATAGAGAGGTTAAAAAAAATGTTTTAAAAATTCTTTTCATGATTTTGGGTTTTGGTTAACCCCGACAATATAAGAATTTTATTTTTATTTTGAGAAAATAAGTCTTAAAGGGAATGCTCAAATACGTCTTTTTATAGGACCTACAACATTTTCAATGTCATCTTTTACTTTGGTGACCTCTTTGGTGATGTCTTCTGTGATATCTTTAGGAATTTTTTTGGTAATATCCAAATCATCCAAGTTAATACCTTCTTTTTCGGCAGATTTGGTAATCTCTCTTTTAATATCGTTTGTGGCATCTTTAATTTGTCGCATTCCCTTGCCAAGTCCTCTGGCAATTTCAGGAACTTTGTCTGCGCCAAAAACCATTACGATAATAAATACAATAAAAAAAATTTCGGCACCGCTAATAAATAAAAATATATTATAAATCATACTGCAAAGATAGAAATTTACTCGTATTATATAAAAAGTGAAACTCTTTAATTCGTGTTAAAAATTAACAAATAAAATTTAATTTAATGCTTTTTTAACTATATTTGAAAACTAATCACAAAATCATTACAGATGAAAAGAATCTTTTTCAGTTTTTCAGGAATTGCAATTATTGCGCTACTTTTTTCTTTTAACAATACTCAACAAACCGGTTACACAACTGCAACCAACGATGATTCTTTTGAGATTCCCAAAGAAGTTTTGACAGTAATAAACAATAAGTGCTATGGTTGTCATAACACCAAGTCGAAGAGTGAAAAAGGTAAGAAAAAATTAAATTGGGATAATTTTACCAACAACGAATACAATAGTGTAAAGATCTATACCAAGTTGGGTAAAATAGAAAAAATACTTGGTGAAAATAAAATGCCTCCTGCTAAATTTTTAGAAAAATATCCGAAAAAAACTTTAACCGAAGAAGAAAAGCAACTTATCCTTGCTTGGGCTAAAGAGCAAAAGATTGCACTTCGAAATGAATAATGATGAAGAAAAAACTAGGCAAAAAAATAATACTATTTATCGTGATTGCATTGGTTGTTATGCAGTTTATTCCTGTAACTAAACCGGAAACAAAAAAAGATAACCCCAATGATATTACAAAAGATTTTCATGTACCGCAAGAGATAGCCACTACACTAAAAACATCCTGCTATGATTGCCACAGCATGGAAACTCACTATCCTTGGTATAGCAAAGTTGCTCCGGTAAAATGGATGCTTTTTAACCATATTGAAGAAGGAAGAGAACATCTTAATTTTTCTGAATGGGCTCTTTTACCTAAAGAAGATAAATTAGATGCTTTAGATGAAGTTACCGAAGTATTGGAAGAAGGTGAAATGCCATTAGAAACGTATCTAATTATGCACAGAGAGGCTAAACTTTCTGAAAAACAAAAAGAAGATATAATTATTTGGGCAGAATCGTATATGGAAGATATTTTTGCTTCGGAGCCAGAGTAAAAACTATTATTTAAAAAAGAAAAACCTCGAAGTTCTTTATCCTTCGAGGTTTTTTTTATAAAATTTGGTTACTATTCAACCAATACCCATTCTCCTTTTTCAATTAAAGGGATGGCTTGTTTGTATTTTACCTCTTTACTTTCACCCGAGATTACATTTTTAATGATAACTCTTTGATTACGACCTATTTTTGGACGTTCTCTAACAATGGTTTCGGTAATTTGAGGTTGTGCTTGTGTATTTCCGGCAGCCCGTGATTGTGCGGCTCGCTGGTCCATATTAGGGATTTCGTCTTTTTGCTCTTGTAATTTTTCCTTAGGTCTTACCCTTCTTGCTTCACGAATATTCGGGATATTTTCTTGCGGAATCTCACCTTTAAACAAGAACGAAATCACTTCTTTGTTAACCTTTTCTATCATATCTTTAAACAACTCAAAGGCTTCAAATTTATAGATTAACAACGGGTCTTTTTGTTCATGAACCGCCAACTGAACCGATTGTTTTAATTCATCCATTTTACGAAGGTGAGTTTTCCAAGCGTCATCAATTATGGCAAGCGTAATATTTTTTTCAAAATCTTGAATGAGTTGTTTTCCTTCGGTTTGATAGGCTTTTTCAAGGTCTGTTGCTACGTTTAGCGTTTTAACACCATCGGTGAACGGCACTAAAATACGTTTGTATTGATCGCCTTGATTTTCGTACACATTCTTTATTACGGGATACGCCAACTCTGCATTGCGTTCCATTTTTTCTTGATAATGTTTATAAGCAGCTTTATAAACTTTACCGGTAATCTCTAATGTATTTAAGTTGTCAAACTCATTTTGGTTAACCGGTGAACTCATTGAAAAATACCGAATGAGTTCAAATTCAAAATTTTTATAATCTTGTGCTTCTTTATTGCTTTCGGTTATTACTTCGGCGGTATCGTAAATCATATTTGCCAAATCTACTCGCAATCTGTCTCCAAAAAGTGCGTGACGACGGCGTTTATAGACTACTTCACGTTGGGCGTTCATTACATCATCATATTCTAAGAGACGCTTGCGTACTCCAAAGTTATTTTCTTCTACTTTTTTCTGCGCACGTTCTATAGATTTTGAAATCATGGAGTGTTGAATTACTTCTCCTTCTTTTAATCCCATTCTATCCATCATTTTAGCAATTCTTTCGCTACCAAACAAACGCATTAAATTATCTTCTAACGAAACGTAAAATTGCGAGCTTCCGGGATCTCCTTGCCGTCCGCTACGACCTCTTAATTGACGGTCTACCCGACGAGAATCATGACGCTCGGTACCTATAATAGCTAGACCTCCTGCTTTTTTCACCTCTTCGGATAGTTTTATATCGGTTCCTCTACCTGCCATATTGGTAGCTATGGTTACGACGCCGGCTTGTCCGGCTTCGGCTACAATATCGGCTTCTTTTTTATGCAATTTTGCATTTAATACATTGTGTGGTACTTTTCGAATGCTTAACATTCGGCTTAACAGTTCAGATATTTCAACCGATGTTGTACCAATCAATACCGGTCTTCCGGCTCGGCTTAACTCGGTTACTTCTTCGATTACGGCATTGTATTTTTCGCGTTTTGTTTTATAGATTTTATCTTCTCTATCGTCTCTTGCAATGGGTCGGTTGGTTGGTATTTCTACAACGTCCAGCTTGTAAATTTCCCAAAGCTCTCCTGCTTCGGTTACGGCTGTACCGGTCATACCGGATAGTTTTCGGTACATTCTAAAGTAATTTTGAAGTGTAATGGTAGCAAAGGTTTGTGTAGCATCTTCAATTTTTACATTTTCTTTTGCTTCAATGGCTTGATGGAGACCGTCGCTGTAGCGTCGTCCTTCCATAATACGTCCGGTTTGCTCGTCAACAATCATCACTTTGTTATCCATTACAACATACTCGGTATCTTTTTCAAAAAGCGTATAGGCTTTTAATAACTGATTAATAGTATGAATACGTTCACTTTTAACTCCAAAATCTTTAAAAAGTTCTTCTTTAAGTTTTGCTTCTTCTTCAGGCGAAAGGTTTTGTGATTCAATTTTTGCAATCTCGGTTCCTATTTCGGGCATTACAAAAAAATCGGGGTCATCACTACCTGAAAGGAAATCGATTCCTTTGTCGGTAAGTTCAATCTGATTGTTTTTTTCATCGATAACAAAATACAACTCGGCATCTACCTTTGGCATTTCTCGGTTGTTATCTTGCATATAAAAGTTTTCGGTTTTTTGAAGGATTTGTTTTACTCCTTCTTCCGAAAGAAATTTAATAAGTGCTTTATTTTTGGGTAGTCCTCTGTAAACACGCAATAACTGGAAACCTCCTTCTTTGGTATTGCCTTCTTTAATTAATTTTTTGGCTTCGGCTAAAACGCCTGTCAGGTATTTTTTTTGTACGCTTACAATTTTTTCGATTTTGGGTTTTAACTCGTTAAATTCGTGCCTGTCTCCTTCGGGTACCGGACCGGAAATGATAAGTGGAGTACGTGCATCATCAATTAATACCGAATCTACCTCATCTACAATAGCGTAATGGTGTGGGCGTTGCACCAAATCTTCGGGAGCATGTGCCATATTATCGCGTAGGTAGTCAAATCCGAACTCGTTATTGGTTCCGTATGTTATGTCTGCCAAATAGGCTTTTCGTCTAGAAGCCGAATTGGGTTGATGCGCATCTATACAATCTACAGTAAGACCATGGAATTCAAAAATGGGTGCCATCCAAGCGCTATCCCGTTTTGCTAAATAGTCATTAACGGTAACCAAGTGTACGCCGTTTCCTGCCAGTGCATTAAGATACATAGGCAGTGTTGCTACGAGTGTTTTTCCTTCACCGGTTTGCATCTCGGCTACTTTCCCTTGGTGCAGGGCTACACCGCCAATAAGCTGTACATCATAGTGTACCATATCCCAAGTTACTTCTTTTCCGGCGGCGTTCCAAGAGTTTTTCCAAATTGCTTTGTCACCGTCTAAGGTTACGTACTCTTTTTCGCCGGATAGTTCTCTATCAAAAGGTGTTGCCGTAACGGTAAGGGTTGTGTTATCTTTAAATCGTTTGGTTGTTTCTTTTACAACGGCAAATGCTTCCGGAAGAATTTCGTCGAGTGTTTTTTTCTCAACATCGTACCGGTCGTCTTTAAGTTTATCGATTTGGTTATAGATGTCTTCTTTTTCGTCAATATCCTCAACCGATTCTGCTTTGATTTCCAGATCGTCTATTTGCTTTTGAATTGTTTTTTGGTCGTCTTTAATACGCTGTTTAAAGGCTTGTGTTTTTGCTCTAAGTTCGTCAAGTGATAGTTTTTCCAGAGCTGCCTCGTGTTTTTTAACTTGATCAACGATGGGTTGAATTTCTTTAATATCTTTCTTGGATTTATCACCAACAAAAGCCTTTAAAATGCCGTCTAAAATTCCCATTTTATATGTTTTTAAGTACCATTTTGAAGTTTATGATACGTTATTTTGTTATTCTTTATTGCTCACTACAAAAAAACTGTAAAAAAACCATATAGCCAAGTGGTTTTGAGTTTTAATATTTTTTTATGAGTAAAAAAAAAGTCTCTTTTTAGAGACTTTTTAATTTGCGTATAATTTGTTAATATTCATCTTCATTCCACAGATAATCTTCTTCTGTGGGATAGTCTGGCCAGATTTCTTCAATCGAATCATACGAGTCGCCTTCGTCTTCAATAGCTTGCAGGTTTTCAACAACTTCCAGCGGAGCTCCTGTTCTAATGGCGTAATCTATTAATTCGTCTTTGGTTGCCGGCCAAGGTGCATCACTTAAATAGGAGGCTAATTCTAATGTCCAATACATTATTATATAAATTTAATTTTTTGCAAAAATAATTTTTTAGATTAAAAAGTCAAGTAAAATCTTAATTATTTCATTTTTATTTTAAAGAACATTTATATTCAGCTCAATATCAGCGCAATATAGCTTCAGCAATAATGATTACCGTTTTTCAGGTATCCATTTTATTTCTTCAGCTTGCAAGTCGTATGTCAATTTTCGTGCCAGCACAAACAGGTAATCCGATAATCTGTTTAAATACATCAAAACTTCTTGTGGGACAGGCTCTTGAGAGAGAAGTAAGGTTGTTAACCGTTCGGCGCGACGACATACACAACGAGCAATGTGACAATATGACACGGTTGTATGTCCGCCGGGAAGCACAAAATGTGTCATCGGTGGAAGTTTTTGGTTCATCTCATCTATTTTTTGTTCAAGATAAACACTGTCGTCTTCGGTAATAACCGGAATTTTCAGTCTGCTTTTTCCGTTCTTTAAGGTAGCTTTATTCGGGTCGGTTGCTAAAACCGCTCCAAGTGTAAATAATTTGTCTTGAATACGAATAAGGTCTTTTTTCAAATTTGACTTAATTTTTTGGTCTCGTATTAATCCTATATACGAATTTAGTTCATCTACCGTTCCGTAACTTTCAATTCGTAAGTGGTATTTGGGCACGCGTGTACCACCAAACAATGATGTGGTTCCTTTGTCGCCTGTTTTTGTATATATTTTCATAGTACCTTTGTTGAATTGATTAAAACCAAACGCAACAACCTTTTCATTTTCTATTATTTATTTTCTTTCTTTTCATTTTTTCGTTTGAAATAGCTTTCTCTAAAACTTCTGTTTTTTCTCTTTCGCAATGTATTTGTGTTGTGCTTATTCCAAAAAAACACTAAAACCAGCAACAAAATACCGCCGCCAATTAACACAAATGGATTTGATAAAAAAGAATTTGTCATTGCTTTATTTTTTAAATAATAGTTTTATCATTTTATCAAAAATGGCTGTGTTTTCATAGATACCGCTAAAAAGCTCTTGCCCGGGACCTTTTGCAAACACGGGAATCAATGTTGCAGAATGCCCATCGGTAGAAAAAACCGGTTTTATTTTGTTATAATCTCCATTATCTGAAGCAAGTGTAAAACCACCTGTTTCGTGATCGGCTAAAACGATTACTAAGGTATTTCCGTCTGCTTCGGCAAAATCGAGTGCGACACCTATCGTATTGTCAAAATCTATAAGTTCACTAATAAGATAATCGGCATTTTTGGCGTGACCTCCCCAATCTATTTGCGAACCTTCAACTACTAAAAAAAAGCCTTTGTCGCCAAGTTGCGAAAGTGATTCTATTGCTAAACGGGTAGCATTTGGTAAAAAATCGCCCCTGCCTTCCAGCATTTTAGGCATACCGTCTGGAGCCAGTAAGTATCCTTGCTTGTAGTTAAATACCGGTTTTACGTTGTTAGGCAATCTGTCTGTGTTTACGGTAAAACCTTTCTCTTCCAGTTTGGAAATAAGATTTTTACCGTCTTTCCGTTTTGAAAAAAAATCGGCTCCTCCTCCGGCAAAAAAATCTATTTCGGAATTTACCAACGACAGGGCAATATCTTCATAATCTCTACGAGATTTTACATGGGCATAAAATGCAGCCGGAGTTGCATGAACAACCGACGATGTAGCTACTACTCCTGTAGTATAACCGGTAGCCGAAAGTTCTTCAACAATAGTAGGTACGGGATTTAAATTTTTATCCAAACCCAATACACCATTGTTGGTTTTAACTCCCGATGCAAAAGCAGTTGCTCCTGCAGCCGAATCGGTTATTAAATCGCTTGCAGACGATGTTTTTATTAGACTAATCTGCGAAAAACGCAGGTAGTTTGATGCTTTTTTATTGTAATAGAAAGATGATGATAATTGACTTAAACCCGTGCCATCACCAATGAGTAATATTATGTTTTTGGGATACTTTTTGGTACTATAAGTTGCGGTTTCGGAATTTTTAATTTTAGTATCGGAAGAAGTATCACTAACCTTTACTGAGACACACGAAATGGTTATGATAAGTAATAGTAAAATAAGAAATGTTGTTTTTTTCATTGTTGAAGAATAATTTATTTTTTCAAAAGTACGGATAAGTAAAAAAATAAGATGTGTTTTAGGAAAAAAATAGTAATTGTCATATAATTTATTTTTGATAAAGTTTAACTAAAATAAAAAATGAATATGATAATCTGTTATCTTTGTCGTTTTCATAAACCCTTTGTATTTATATTTTAATGAGCAAACAAACACTCCCACTTGAACATCGCTACAAACCTTCGGTTATAAAAAACAATCCGCCTGCAATAATTATGCTTCACGGTTACGGAAGCGACGAAAATGATCTTTTTTCGTTTGCTGAAGAAATACCCGATAAATTTGCAGTAATTTCTTTAAAAGCCCCTATTGCTTTACAACCTTACGGAAATGCTTGGTACACAATTTATTTTGAAAACAACGGCGGGAAATTTAGCGATGACAAACAAGCCATAGTAGCAAGAGACCTCGTTGTAAAAACCATTAATGAAGCTATTGAAAAATATAAACTCGACTCTAAAAATATCACATTATTGGGTTTTAGTCAAGGAACCATTTTAAGTTTTGCTATTGCACTCAGCTATCCGGAATTAATTAAAAATGTTATTGGTTTAAGTGGTTACATAAATTCCGAGATATTAAAAAAAGACTATCAAAACAATGATTTTTCAACGCTTTCTGTTTACACTTCACACGGTAGTGTAGATCAAGTTATACCTGTAGATTGGGCTAGAAAAACAAAACCTTTTTTGGTTAATTTGGGTATTGATTGTACTTATTCTGAGTTTCCGGTTGGTCATGGTGTAGCACCACAAAATTTTTATGAATTTAAACAGTGGCTTGTAAATCGGTCTGAATAAATGGTGCTTTTGGAAGTGAATTTTTCGATTTACATACTAGCAATCTTGCAGAAAACAATCAAGTTAAATTTTGCACAACTATTGATTTCTTTCATAGTAATACCGAATACGAACTCAATATAGTCCAATTTCAAGATATCTCATTGAACTATTTTCATTCTGTAACTGCATTAACCATTCTAAAACATAGGTATAATTTTCTCTTTTAAAATTATTTTTTGTTTAAATGAATGTTACCGCGGTAAATCGAGCCAACAACAAAAATATCTTTAATATGCATTTTCTCAACCTTAAACGGGTTTTCTTCGAGGATAGTAAAATTAGCTGTTTTGCCTACTTTTATCGAACCTATTTCGTTTTCTAGTTCTAATGTATTTGCGGCAGTTATGGTAATTGCTTTCATTGCTGTAAACACATCAATTCGGTGTTCTTGTGTTATTGCTGTCCCTTCGCTTGTTACACGATTTATTGCTGTCCAAGCCAAAGTAAGCGGCTCTGCCGGTGCCATTGCAAAATCGGAATGAAAAGACATTGGAATACCACGGTCAACCAATAATTTCATGTTAACTAAATTTGTTGCTCTTTTTTCACCCAAACCATATTCTGAATACTTATCGGATAATGCCCATAAGTAATATGGATTTACAGATGTTTCTATGCCCAGCTCTTTCATTTCATCGGCTTGGTTGGCGGTAAAATACCCTAAATGATGAAGGGTAAGGCGATGATTTTTTCTCGGATTGCGTTTCATCATAGAGCGTGTAATATCAATGCAACGTTGTATGCCTAAATCGCCATTGGCGTGGATATGGATTTTATAATCTTTGTCCCAGAAGTAATTCATTTGCTCTTCAAATAAGGCAAGCGGTGTCATCCATTTTCCATTAAAACCACCGGTGTAGCCATCTTTCACCTGCATTGCTAAAGAATAAATTGCACCATCGGCAAATAATTTTACTTGTTTTGGTACTATTTTTATATTGTTGGTATTATATTTAACCGGAGTGGTTTCCATAAATTCGGTGGCTTTTTTTATGCTACCTTTCAAGTTATAGAGTTGAGTTCCGTTTAAAATATTATATACTTCGTAAGGTGGGTTTTTATCCATTTCTGCTTTTAACAAACGATATTCCATATCGAAATTTACAAGAGGAAAACCCGGTTCATTGATTGTTGTTATTCCGTTTTTTTTCATAAGCAAAGTCATATATTCTAATCCTTTTGCATATTTTTTTGGATTGAGCATATATTTGCTTAGTTTGGGTGCCATAGCCATCCAACCACCCTCATAGAAATGTCCTTTTTTCCACTCTACTTGGGGATTATCTTTAAAATCCATTTCTTTCAGTCCAACCAAATCAATGGCTTTATCATTAAAAAAAGCCTCGTGAAAAGAACGATGTATAACAACTACCGGCACATTGGGTGCAATTTTGTTAAGGATTTGTTTATTCAATTCTCCGTGCCATAATTGATGGTATCCCCAGACAAATAGTATTTCGTCTTCTTTTCCATTTTCTGCAACAGATTGTC
>JALWKK010000059.1 GCA_027081505.1 Flavobacteriaceae bacterium | reverse complement strand
TCTTAATATTTATTTAACAAGAAGACAACAATGATTAAAATTACCCTATCAAAAAAATATTCTCTTTTGTTTAAAAGTTGTTAGTCATTTAATTTTAATCTAAAAAATTATACCGCTAAAATAAGTATCTTTGACCGGTTTAAAGTTTTTAATCAATTGCCCAAACAATGATACTTTTTTTCGGAAATCCTTCAAATGTTATTTTTGCCGTTCAGTCCAATAAATCTATCTTCTCAAAAGATGTTAAAAAACTCCAGTGGCTATTTGGTAACCAACCGCTTCTAAACAAATCCGTATTAGCGGATTTTTTTATTGGTCCTAGAACCACAATGATTACTCCTTGGAGTACCAATGCTGTCGAAATTACTCAAAACATGGGAATTGTAGGTATTCAAAGAATTGAGAAATTTATTAACTTTTCTAAGAATTTTTTAGATTACGACCCCATGCTTTTTCAAAAATTTGAAGAACTAAATCAAAATATTTTTACTGTCGATAAAACTCCGGAACCTATTTTAATGATTGAGGATATCGCTGCTTATAACAAAAAAGAAGGATTATCACTTAGCGATGAAGAAGTAACCTATTTAGAAAGACTCTCTAAAAAACTCAATCGAAAACTCACCGATAGTGAAGTTTTTGGTTTTAGCCAAGTAAACAGTGAGCATTGCAGGCATAAAATTTTTAATGGTACTTTTATCATTGATGGAAAAGAAATGCCTTCTTCTTTATTTAAACTTATTAAGGAAACCTCAAAACAAAACCCCAACAACATCGTGTCGGCTTACAAAGACAATGTGGCGTTTATAAAAGGACCAAAAGCCGTACAGTTTGCTCCCGCATCTTCTCAAAAACCCGATTTTTATAAAGAAACTTCGTTTGATTCTGTTTTGTCGCTTAAAGCCGAAACTCATAATTTTCCTACTACCGTAGAGCCGTTTAATGGTGCTGCAACCGGAAGTGGCGGTGAAATTAGAGACCGTTTAGCCGGAGGAAAAGGTTCGCTCCCACTGGCAGGAACAGCTGTATATATGACCGCCTACTCCAGACTTCAAGACAATCGTGAGTGGGAACAAAACATACCCAAACGCAAATGGCTTTATCAAACACCCGTCGATATACTAATTAAGGCAAGCAATGGTGCATCCGATTTTGGAAACAAATTCGGGCAACCCTTAATTGCCGGGTCTGTTTTTACATTTGAACACAAAGAAAACCATACAATAATCGCATACGATAAAGTTATTATGCTTGCCGGAGGAATTGGCTACGGAAAAGCCGAACAAGCACAAAAACAAACACCAAAAGAAGGTGATCGAATCGTTATTTTAGGAGGCGATAATTACCGGATAGGAATGGGAGGAGCCGCCGTTTCTTCGGCAGATACCGGAGCCTTTGAAAGTGGTATCGAACTCAATGCAGTACAACGTTCTAATCCCGAAATGCAAAAACGGGTAGCCAATGCTATTAGAGCGATGGTTGAAAACGATGCTAATCCTATCGTTTCCATTCACGACCATGGTGCCGGAGGACATCTAAATTGTCTTAGTGAATTGGTTGAAGACACCGGAGGAATTATTGATATTGATAAACTTCCCATCGGCGACTCAACACTTTCCGATAAAGAAATTATTGGAAACGAATCGCAAGAACGAATGGGACTTGTTATTAGCAAAAAGCATTTAAATATCTTAGAAGAAATTTGTAAAAGAGAACGAGCTCCTATTTATGATGTAGGAAAAGTAACCAACGACCATAACTTTACTTTTTATAGAAGCAGTACCGGTGAAAAACCAATGAATTTACATCTGGAAGATATGTTTGGCAACTCACCAAAAACCATAATTAACGATGTAAACATTACGGTTGCTTATTCCGAAATAAAATATGATAAATCTAAAATTTACACGTATTTAAATCAAGTGCTGCAGCTTGAAGCCGTAGCTTGTAAAGATTGGTTAACTAATAAGGTTGACCGATGTGTGGGCGGAAAAGTTGCCAAACAACAATGTACGGGAGCGTTGCAATTACCACTTAACAACTGTGGCGTGATGGCTTTAGACTATAAAGGTAAAAACGGAATTGCCACTTCTATAGGACATTCGCCTATTACCGCCTTAGTAAACCCCGAAGCAGGTTCTAGAAACGCAATTACCGAGGCTCTTACCAATATTATTTGGGCTCCGCTGGAAGAAGGTCTAAAGAGTGTTTCGCTTTCGGCTAATTGGATGTGGGCGTGTAATAATAAAGGAGAAGATGCAAGGTTGTACAAGGCTGTTAAAGCAGTATCGGAGTTTGCTATAGATTTAGGAATCAACATTCCAACCGGAAAGGATTCGCTTTCTATGAAACAAAAATATGCCAATCAAGAAGTAATCGCTCCCGGTACGGTAATTATTTCGGCTGCCGGTCATTGCAATTCGATTACTCAAGTTGTAGAACCTGTTTTACAACCTGATAAAGGAAGTATTTATTATATTAACATTTCACAAGATGATTATAAATTAGGCGGTTCTTCTTTTGCTCAAACACTAAATGTTATTGGTAACGAAGTACCTACCGTCACCAATGCTTCTTTTGTTAAAACTGTTTTTAACACCATTCAAAAATTAATTTCAGAAAATAAAATTGTTGCCGGACACGATGTCGCTTCTGGTGGATTTATCACAACATTACTTGAACTTTGCTTTGCTAATCCCAATACAGGAGCAAAAATTGATGTAACAAACCTAAGAGAAAAAGATTCGGTAAAACTACTTTTTTCTGAAAACTGTGGAATTGTTTTTCAAACCAATGAAGATGCTTCGGTTGAAACAATTCTTTTGCAAAACAACATCGAATTCTTCAAAATAGGAACCGTTACAAAAGCAGAAACCCTACAGATAAAAAACTATCAAGAAACTTTTAATTTTAACATTCCCCAACTACGTGATACGTGGTATAATACTTCTTTTTTATTAGACCAAAAGCAATGCGCAAACAACTTAGCAAAAGAGCGTTTTAACAACTATAAAAAACAACCCTTGCAATTTGATTTTCCAGACTATTTTACCGGCAAACTTCCTAAAATTCCTAATTTCAGACCAAAAGCTGCAGTACTGAGAGAAAAAGGAAGCAACTCGGAGCGAGAATTGGCTCAAGCACTTTTTCTTTCCGGATTTGATGTTAAAGATGTACACATGACCGATTTGATTGAAGGAAGAGAAACCCTTGAAGACATCCAATTTCTCGGAGCCGTTGGTGGTTTTAGTAACAGTGATGTTTTAGGGTCTGCCAAAGGCTGGGCTGGAGCCTTTATATTTAACGAAAAAGCAAAAAAAGCATTAGATAATTTCTTACAAAGAGACGATACATTAAGTGTGGGAATTTGCAACGGATGCCAACTTTTTATGGAATTAAAAGTAATAAATCCCGAACATACCGAACACGGAAAAATGCTTCATAATAACTCACAAAAACATGAAAGCGCTTTTACGAGTGTGAAAATTCAGAAAAACAATTCGGTGATGCTATCCGGTTTTGAAGGATGTACATTAGGCGTATGGATAAGTCATGGCGAAGGAAAATTTAGCCTTCCTTTACCCGAAGAAAAATATGATATAGTTGCAAAATATGCCTATGAAGAATACCCCGCAAATCCTAACGGTAGTGATTATAACACAGCTATGCTATGCTCTTCGGACGGGCGCCATTTGGTTATGATGCCACACATTGAACGCTCCATCTTTCAATGGAATTGGGCACATTATCCCGACAACAGAAAAGATGATGTTTCGCCTTGGCTACAAGCTTTTGTAAATGCCCGTGAATGGATTGAAAAACATTCGGTTGAAAAATAATACTAAACCCGTAGGGTTTTCGTTGTAAAAGTTGTCTAATATGCAGACCCAAAAACTATTTTAATTAAAAAACACTCTCTTTATCTTGCTATGAAAAAAATTATACTCTTAGTAACCTTACTTACAGCTACTTTAACTTATTCACAAGAATTTCAAGAAAAATACCAACGCGCGAAAATTAGTTACAATACTCCAAACGGGCTTGAAAAATTAGATGCTTTAGGAATTCCTGTAGAACACGGTATTCATAAACGAGGTTATTTTATTATTTCAGAATTTTCGATATCCGAATTGGAAAAAGCCAGAAATGCAGGCTATCAAGTAGAGGTTTTAATTGAAGATGCCAAGCAATATTTTTTGGACCAAAACAGGTTAAATAAAACCCCTGTAAAAAACCCTACCTGTAATGGCACAAATAATGTTGAATATACAACTCCTTCAAATTTTAATCTGGGGAGTATGGGCGGTTATTTAACCTACCAAGAAATGTTGGATGAATTAGACCAAATGAAGGTATTGTACCCGAATTTAATCACAACAAAATCCAATATAGGCAGTTTTTTTACCGAAGGCACGCCCGACAATAGTGTATCACCCTCTATTGGTAATAACGGTATTAAATGGGTAAAAATAAGCGACAACCCTAACACTTCATCCGAAGGTGAACCGCAAATTCTTTATACCGCTATTCATCATGCCAGAGAACCTGCATCTTTATCGCAATTAATTTTTTATATGTGGTATTTATTAGAAAACTATGATACCGACCCGGGGATAAAAGCCATTGTTGATAATACCGAATTGTATTTTGTTCCGGTGGTTAATCCAGATGGTTACTTGTACAATCAAAAAACCGACCCTAACGGTGGTGGATATTGGAGAAAAAACCGTAAAAACACCCACGGAGTTGACAACAACCGAAATTACGATTATTACATAAACGGAAATGCCGCAAATAACGTTTGGGGAGGCGAAGGAACATCAACCGACCCAAACAGCAACGTCTATGCAGGCACCGGTCCATTTTCCGAAATAGAAAATCAAGCTATTAAGTGGTTTGTAGAAAACCATAATTTTATAATGGCTTTTAATAATCACACTTACGGAAATTTATTATTATTCCCGTATGGTTATACCAACAATGCTCCTACCCCTGAAAATGATTTATTTGAAAATGTATCAGCCGAGTTGGTTTCGCAAAACGGTTTTCAGAATATGATTTCATCCGGATTGTATCCGGCTGCAGGCGATAGTGATGATTTTATGTACGGAACTATAGGAACACACGATAAAATTTATGCTTTTACTCCCGAGATTGGTGATGCGTTCTGGCCACCTTCAAACCAAATAGAAAGCATCTGTAAAAATATGATGTACCTTAATCTTACCGCAGCAAAAATGGTAAACAATTATGCCATTGTTGAAGACACCACACCTACTTTTGTTGGCGAAAATGCTACGGTTAATACATCCTTTAATCTTAAACGTTTAGGAATATCCGGTTCAGGAAATTTCACAGTACGTATAGAAGCGGTATCGGCTAACATTACTTCGGTGGGAAGCCCTGTATCTTATACCGGTCTAAATCCGCTCGAAGAAGTTACAGGAACCCTGCAATACACACTTGCAGGCGGAACAACTGCTGGCGATGATATTGTTTATAAACTAATAGTAAACAACGGTAGTTATGATAATGAAACTGTAGTATCTAAGAAATTTGGTTTGTTATCTGCCGTTTTTGAAGATGCAGGAAATAGTACAACTGCTAATTTTAACAACAACGGTTGGGGAACTACAACAAACACCTACGTATCGCCATCAAGCAGTATTTCCGATTCGCCAAACGGAGATTACAATAACAATGATTATAAAACCATTAGGATAAAAAACAACATTGACTTAACAAATGCCATTGGAGCCAATGTGAGCTTTTATGCAAAGTGGAATATTGAAAACGATTTTGATTATACTCAATTTGAAGTATCTACAGATAACGGAAATTCTTGGACGGCACAATGCGGAAAATATACCAATATGGGAAGCAATACCGGAACTCAACCACAAGGAGAACCGCTTTATGACGGAGACCAAAACAGTTGGGTGTTTGAAGAAATAGATTTAAGCGACTATCTGGGCGAGCAAATATTGGTGCGATTTAGATTTTTTTCAGATGATTCTGAAACAGCAGACGGTTTTTATTTTGACGATTTAAAAGTAAACATTGTTGAAGAAAGTCAACTAGGAGTTAATGAAACTATAATAAATAGTTTTAACATCTATCCAAACCCAACAAACAATGTATTAAACATTACAACACCCAATAGAAATTATACAATTAAGTTATTCAACTTACAGGGGCAAATAGTGCAAAAAATAAAATTTGTAACCGGAAGTAAAACTCTTGATTTAAGCAATTTATCTACCGGGATTTATATTTTAAAATTAACATCACAAAAAACTTCAAAAACTTTTAAGGTTATAAAAAAGTAATTTTTTTAAGTAAATAAAAATAACCAAACCCTACAGTTGTAAAAAATCTGTGAGGTTTTTCTTTATCTATTGTTTTTTTATTACTTTGCAAAAAAACAATAGTTATACGATATGATACAGCCCAAACGTTTATTTGATTTTCCGTATTATCAACTAGAAAAATTTAATTTACCAACCTCTTTTACCACAAAATATAGCGATGGATGGAAAAGCGATTCGACTCAAAGTTTTATAGAAAAAGTAAATGCTCTAAGTAGAGGATTGCTACGATTAGGCGTAAAACCTAACGACAAAATTGCAATCATTTCCTCGACAAATAGAACCGAATGGAATATTTGTGATATTGGAATTTTACAAATAGGCGCGCAAGATGTGCCAATTTACCCTACCATCTCTAAAGAAGACTACCAATATGTTTTAAATCACAGTGAAGCTGTTTATTGTTTTGTGTCTTGCGAAGATGTACTAAAAAAAGTAAACGCTATTAAAAATGATATCCCTTCGCTAAAAGGAGTTTATAGTTTTAATTCGATAGAAGGTTGTGCCAATTGGGAAGAAGTTTTGGAGTTAGGAAAAGACAAAAGTAACCAAGAAGAAGTAGAAAAAATAAAAGATAACGTATCGGAAAATGATTTGGCTACCTTGATATATACATCCGGAACTACCGGAAGACCCAAAGGAGTTATGCTTTCGCATAAAAATATTGTAAGTAATGTAATTTACAGCTCAGAACGGTTACCTATTGAAGCAGGAAAAGCCAGTGCATTAAGCTTTTTGCCTGTTTGTCATATTTTTGAAAGAATGATCCTGTACCTTTATATGTACAACGGGGTTTCAATTTATTTTGCAGAATCTATTGAAAAAATAGGCGACAATGCTAGAGAAATAAAACCCAATATTATGACGGTAGTTCCTAGATTACTTGAAAAAATTTACGATACAATTTATGCAAAAGGTGTAGAGCTCACGGGTATCAAGAAAAAATTGTTTTTTTGGGCTTTAGAATTAGGTAAAAAATACGAACCCTACGGGCAAAACGGATGGTGGTATGAAATACAATTAAAAATTGCAAGGAAACTCATTTTCAAAAAATGGCAAGAAGCATTAGGTGGGAACATTTTGGCAACCGTATCAGGAAGTGCCGCTTTACAACCCAGATTAGCCAGAGTATTTAATGCCGCCGGAATACCCGTAATGGAAGGTTACGGATTAACAGAAACATCACCTGTAATTTCGGTTAATGACGAAAGAAACCACCTTTTTAAAATAGGTACTGTAGGAAAACCCATTAAAGAAACCGAAGTAAAAATCGCAACAGACGGCGAAATTTTGGTAAAAGGTCCACAAGTGATGATGGGTTATTATAAAGACGAAGAAAAAACAAAAGAAGCCATTAAAAACGGATACTTTCATACCGGAGATATAGGTGAAATAGATAGTGAAGGATTTTTAAAAATCACCGATAGGAAAAAAGAAATGTTTAAAACCAGTGGCGGAAAATATGTTGCACCACAATTACTTGAAAATGCAATGAAACAATCGTTATTTATCGAGCAAATTATGGTGGTGGGCGAAGGAGAAAAAATGCCGGCTGCTATTATTCAGCCAAATTTTGAATTTATTAAAGAGTGGGCACAAAATAAAGGCTACGATATTTCTTCAAATCCGGCAGAAATGATAAAAGATAAAAGAGTTATAGATAGAATTCAAAAAGAATTGGATCATTATAACCAAAGTTTTGGAAAATGGGAGCAAATTAAGCGATTTGAACTCACTCCCCAAGTATGGAGTATCGACGAAGGACACCTAACTCCTACTATGAAGCTTCGACGAAAAACTGTAAAACAAAAATACATCAAACTTTATAATAAAATATACGATCATACCAGTTAATTTTTTATGGCGATCACCCTATCTCCTATCTTAAAAGACAGTATTGCTATTACCATAGACAGCAGTAAAATTACTGTAAAAAGATTTCCGAAAACACTACAAGATAAATATATAGGAAACGAATTTAATTATGATACTGCAGAGGGACAAGCTGAAAATTTTTTAGTTCGAATACTCAAATGGTTTTTTGATGGTTTAGAACGTGTTTTTGGTGTTCATATAGACCCCGAACTATATGGTATTTTCGAAAAAATAATCTACTTTACGCTTATAGGCATTGCATTGTATTTTATTGTAAGATTACTTGCAGGAAAACAAGCCACATCACTCTTTTCAAAAAAGAGCAAAGAAATTGCAACGCTTCAATACGAAGAAGAAAACATAGAAAAAATAGATTTAGATAAACTTATACAACAAGCACTTTCAGAAAAGAACTACCGTCTGGCTATACGATATATGTACCTTAAAACACTTAAAGAACTTTCAAAAAACAAATTAATCGAGTGGAATTTTGAAAAAACCAATTCAGATTATTACCACGAAATAAAAATCCCAACCGTAAAAGAAAATTTTAAAAAGGTTTCCTATTTATACGAATATATTTGGTATGGAGAGTTCTCTATCGAGCAACCTGAATTTACAAACGCAAAGCAAGTTTTTGATCATTTAACCCATAACATTTCTAACAATGGATAAGCGGTCAAAACGAATAATAGGCGCTTTAGTCGTAGCCATTGTAACACTTATTGTTATAGAAATTATCAGTCCCAAACCCATAAATTGGAAACCCAATTATACCGCAACAGATAAAATACCTTTGGGCAGTTATGTGTTTTTTAACGAACTAAAAAACCTGTATAAAGTTCCGGTGAACCAAATAGACAAGGACCCCTATCTTTTTATTAACGACAGTACATACAAAAGCAATTCGCTGTATTTTTTTGTAAATGATTATCTTTATTTTGATAAAAGACAGTTTCAGAAATTAAACAAATATGTAGAAGAAGGAAACACGGTATTTTTATCGGCTCGCTATTTTGACAAATTATTTAAAGATTCCCTTCATATAAAAACGTATTTATATAACAAACCGTTTGAAACTGAAATAACGCCGCTGTTTTTTAATCCTAAGTTAGGAAAAGACACAACCGCAAAGTTCAAAAAATTAGTTTACCAAGTAACGTTTACCTCTATAGATACTTTAAATACAACTGCTTTCGGGTATTATAATAATGAAGACGAAACCCCTATAGAAAATCTTAACTTTATAAAAGTTAAACAAGGCAAGGGGTATTATTATTTCCATACACTCCCCGAAGCTTTTTCAAATTTTTATCTATTGAAAGAAAACAACCAAAAATATACAGAAAAAGTTATGTCATACGTAAACCCATCTGTTGTATATTGGGATAATTATATAAAATCGGGGCGAAAAATTGTAAAATCGCCCATACGGTTTATACTCAATCAAACTCCATTAAAATGGGCTTATTACCTTACTGCATTAGGGCTTATTTTATTTGTTATTTTTAAAGGAAAAAGAGAACAACGTGTTATTGAAGTAATAGAGCCTCTAAAAAACTCGACTATTGAATTTACAAAGACCATTGGCGATTTACATTTTCAGCACAAAGATTTTAGTAATATAATTGCTAAAAAAATTACTTATTTTTTAGAAAAAATCAGAACGCAATATTACCTCGACACACAAAAATTAGACAACTCTTTTGTAAAAAAATTAGCTACAAAAAGTAGCCATACAACAGAAGAAACGCAAAAACTTATAACCGAAATTAACAACTTAAAAAACAAATCATTTCATACCGAAAACGATTTAATAAACCTAAATAAATTACTCGAAGATTTTAAATTATAATTATGGACGAAAACAATAACCAAAACAAACAGCCACTTGAATTTACAGCAAGAATCGATTTAAAAAATCTACACCAAGCCGTTAAAAACATTAAAACCGAACTAGCCAAAATCATCGTTGGACAAGAAGAAATGATAGAATTGCTTATTATTTCAATCCTGGCAAACGGACATTCACTAATCGAAGGAGTACCGGGAGTTGCAAAAACCGTAACGGCAAAACTCCTAGCAAAAACAATGGATGTAGATTTTAGCCGTATCCAATTTACACCCGATTTAATGCCCAGCGATATTCTGGGAACTTCTATTTTTAATGTAAAAACTCAAGAATTTGAGTTTAAAAAAGGTCCTGTTTTTTCTAATATAATTTTAATAGACGAAATAAATCGTGCTCCTGCAAAAACACAAGCCGCCCTCTTTGAAGTAATGGCAGAGCGACAGATTACCCTTGACGGAATAAAAAATGAAATGAAACACCCCTTTTTGGTTTTTGCAACACAAAATCCTATTGAGCAAGAAGGAACCTATGCACTACCCGAAGCACAATTAGACCGTTTTTTGTTTAAGATAAAGGTTCCGTATCCAAATCTGGAAGAAGAGATTACCATTTTAGAAAATCAACACAAGCGAAAAAATCAAAACAAATTTGATGTTGTTAAATCGATATTAGATGCAAAACAAATAAAAGAATACCAAAATACTATTAAAGAAGTTATTATTGAAGACCACTTGCTAAAATACATTGCAGCCATAGTAAATAATACACGAACAAACGCCAATTTATATCTCGGTGCTTCGCCCAGAGCTTCTCTGTCCATACTTATTGCCTCAAAAGCAAAAGCAGCTATCGAAAGTAGAGATTTTGTCACTCCAGAAGACATAAAAAAAGTAGCACCTTCTGTATTAAGTCACAGAATAATTGTAACACCCGAACGTGAAATGGAAGGGTTTACTTCAGAAAAAGTAGTACAGCAAATTTTAGAAACCGTAGAAGTACCCAGATAAATATACTTAGTTACAACACAGTAAGCAGTAAGCAGTAAACAGTAAGCAGACTTGTCTAGCGAATGTAGGAGATAAAAACCAATAATTTTGAAACAATTTTTTAAAACAATATACCTTCAGCCATTATTTTTCTGGATTATATTTTCAATATCCGGAGGGTTTGTAATAGCCTATTTTTACGAAAATCTTCTTGGGGTTATGCAGTTAATTGTTGGTGGTTTATTTTTAGTAACTGTTTTAGATGTATTTTTGTTATATCGAAACAAAATAGGAGTGCAAGCCAAAAGAGAACTACCCGAAAAACTCTCTAACGGCGATAACAATTCGGTGATTATTAATGTTACCAACCGGTATTTATTTCCTATAAAAATTAAAATTATCGACGAGCTTCCTGTACAATGGCAAATACGTGATTTTACAATAAATGCAAATTTAAATTCTGCAGAAGAAAAAAAGTTTACCTATCAAGTTCGCCCAACCGAAAGAGGCGAATATCATTTTGGGAAATTAAATATTTTCTCGAAATCCCCCATAGGTTTGGTCGCTAGAAAGCAACAATTTCAAGACAACCAAATGGTACCTAATTATCCTTCTTTTCTTCAATTAAAAAAATACGAATTTGTTGCTTTTAGCAATAAATTAAATCTTTTCGGTTTAAAAAAAATACGGCAAATCGGACATACGTTAGAATTTGAACAAATTAAAGATTATGTTACCGGAGACGATATTCGAAATATTAACTGGAAAGCAACCGCCAAAAAAAATCAGTTAATGGTTAACCAGTACCAAGACGAAAAATCGCAGCCTGTGTATTCGGTGATAGATAAAGGACGGGTTATGAAAATGCCTTTTAACCACTTAAGTTTATTAGATTATGCCATTAATGCTACTTTAGTGATTTCAAATATTGTATTAAAAAAACAAGACAAAGCCGGAATGTTTACTTTTTCCAGAAAAATGGAAAATCAAGTTGTTGCAAAACGCAGAAAAAGTCAGATGCGATTAATTCTTGAAAGTCTTTATAACATTAACACCGATTATTCTGAAAGTGATTTTGCCCGACTTTACATAGACCTAAAGCGGTTGATAAAACAACGAAGCCTCTTGTTGTTATACACTAATTTTGAAACACTTGATGCGCTTCATAGACAACTTCCGTACTTAAAAGCCATTTCTAAAAATCATTTATTGGTTGTCATTTTTTTTAAAAATACCGAGTTAGAAGCTTTTGCTGAAAAAGAAGCACGTACAACTCGTGAAATTTTTAACAAAACCATTGCCGAAAAATTTATTTACGAGAAAAAACTCATCGCTAACGAACTTCGTAAACACGGTATACAAACCATACTAACAGCGCCCGAGAATCTTACGGTAAATACCATAAATAAATATTTAGAAATAAAAGCACGCGGATTGTTATAGAATACTTTATTTAGTACTAACACAAAAAAGGAGCTACAACTTCCGTCATCGTTTGCAGTTTATTTTGGGTTTCTTCCCATTCGGTAAGTGGATTGGAATCAAAAGTAATACCACCACCGGCATAAAAAGAAACCGTATTATTTGTTATTTTCATACACCTAAGGTTTACAAAAAAATCAGAGCAAGTGGATTCTTCGCATACATTTCCTAGAAAACCGGTGTAGAATTCACGATTGTAGTCTTCATTTTTAATTATAAAACGTAACGCTTCATCTCTGGGTGTACCACAAACAGCCGGTGTAGGATGCAGTGCTTTGGTTATAGAAAGTAAATTGGTTTTATGACGATTAAAAACACCTGTTATATCGGTACGAAGATGTACTACTTGCCCTGCTTTATGGTTATACGTTTTTGATGCTCTTACTATTGTAGTAACATTTTCCAATATTTTTAAAATAGACTCTTTAACAAATCGTTGTTCCAAAATTTCTTTCGCTGTCCAATGTGGTTTCTTATCTTTTACTATCTTTTTAGTGCCTGCCAAAGCCATTGTTGTAAATGTTAGATCCTTTGTTTGTAATAAAATCTCTGGAGTAGCTCCACACCAAAATCCGGTTTGAGGATGAAACCAAACATATCTAAAAGCAGAAGGGTATAAAGAGAATAATCGTTCAAAAATAACTAAATAATCTATTCTTTCCAGATCAACTTCTTTTTTACGAGAAACAACTATTTTTTTTAGATTCTGGGTGTCAATATATTTTATCGCATTTTCAACTAAATCGGTATGCGTTTTTTTTTCAGAAGATGTTTCGTGTAGCTTAATACCATTTAAAGAAACATCATGAGTTTGAAAGACCTCTTCAATAACTGAAGATTCATCTTTAGGAATAAAAAGAGTTTTGTCTAAATAATTAAACGGCGCAAAAACAAAACCGCTTTTTGTAAAATCAAGACAATGGTTTAACTCATTATTTTTCTGAAAATAACCTACTATGGTATCACTTTCGGGTAAGGAGTAAAATACAAAAGGTTTTTTTTTATCTAAATGCGAGATTGCTAAATCAAAAACTTTCATTGTTTATTTCTTGGGTAAAGTAATGGTTGTAAGTTTAGACAAACAAACCAGTTCACCTTGCTCATTGGTTATTTTTATTTGCCATAATTGTGTTGTTCTACCTTTATGGAGTGCTTTTGCCGTGGCATAAATATATCCGTCTTTAACACTTTTTATATGATTTGCCGCAATTTCTAACCCGCGAATCGATACATCTTTTGCGCCTAAAAAAACAAAAACAGCTACACTACCTACACTTTCTGCTAAGGCAACCGAAGCTCCACCATGTAAAATACCGTTAGGTTGATGCACTCTTGCATTAACCGGCATTCTGGCTGTTAGGGAATTTTTAGTTACATCGACATACTCGATTTGTAAGGTTTCCATTAACGTATTTTTTATAATGGAATTGCAAGCATCTAAAATTTCTTTTTTGGTAGGCTTCATAATAATGGTTTACTTTTGTAAAAGTATAAAAAAGCAAATCTATTTTTATGTTTAAAGAAAAAAAAATTAGCTACCAAACAACAAATACTTTTTCTACATTAAATACATACACTTCCAAAACAAAAAATGTTTGGATTGTCTTTCACGGATTGGGATATTTAAGCAGGTATTTTATTAAGTATTTCTCACATTTAAATACAGAAGAAAACTATATTATCGCCCCTCAGGCTCCTTCAAAATATTATCAAGATGATAAATTTAAGCACGTTGGTGCATCTTGGTTAACACGTGAAAACACAATAATTGAAACCCAAAACATTTTAAATTACATCGATGCTGTTTACAATTTTGAAGTAAAAAATTTTAAGGGAAATTTACTGGTTTTAGGATATTCGCAAGGGGTATCTATTGCAGCTCGTTGGGTTGCAAATAAAAAAATTAAATGCAATCATCTTATATTACATTCGGGTGGAATTCCAACAGAGTTAAAACCCGAAGATTTTGAGTTTTTGCCTGCTACTTCAAAAGTTACTTATCTCTACGGAAATAAAGACCAGTACATTACCGAAGCTCGAATTACCGAACAAACTTTAATTGGTAATAAACTTTTTGGTGATAAATTACAGATTCAGGTTTTTAATGGAACTCATGAAGTAAACAAAGAGTTTCTTTTGTCAATTTCTAAATAATACCGAATACGAATTCAATATAGTTCAATTTCAAGTTCTCTCATTGAACTATTTTCATTCTGTAACGGCATTAACCATCTAAAATATAAAATAGTTTTGGACTATTTTATATTAAGAATAGGTACAATTAATTTTTATCACTTAATAGTGGCACAAAACGGTAATTACCATATTCTTCTTTTTTAAATTTATTGGTTTCGGTTCTTGTAAAAACGGTCATTATTTGCACCTCTCCATCACCAACCGGAATCACCAACTTCCCTCCTATTTTTAATTGTGCCAGTAAGGGTTTTGGCACAAAAGGAGCACCGGCAGTAACTATAATTCCGTTAAAGGGAGCATTTTCGGGTAAGCCTTTATAGCCATCGCCAAATACAATTTTTTTAGGTCTGTATCCTAATTTTGGTAAAAACAGTTTGGTTTTTTTAAACAATTCGTTTTGCCTTTCTATGGTATAAACCAGTGCTCCCATTTCAAGTAATACAGCCGTTTGATAACCGCTTCCGGTGCCTATTTCTAAAATTTTATCGCCTTTTTTTACCTCCAAGAGTTCGGTTTGACGGGCAACGGTATAGGGTTGTGAAATAGTTTGGTCTGCAGCAATAGGAAACGCCTTATCTACATAAGCATGGTCAACAAAACCCGAATCCATGAACAAGTGTCTCGGAATCTTATTTATTGCATCCAACACACGAGCATCTTGAATACCTTTTTTAATAAGGGTTTCTACCAGTTTTTTTCTCATTCCTTGGTGTTTGGGTGTATCTTTCAAAGTTGTTTAAATTTCTTCAAAAATATAAAATCACATTTACATAGTACAACCATTATAAATAAAAAAACCCGACAAAGATTATGACTCTGTCGGGGTATAAAAGAAACTTGCTAACAACAATTAGCGTCATTAAAAAAGTGTTAGCCCTATTTGTTTCTTTTTTCTAAGTTTTGCAACTTTTGTTTCAGTAAGTTTATTTTATTGGTGTTTTCTGTTAGGTAACTTATATCCTTTTCTATATTGTTTAACATTTCTTGTTGTTCTTGTACGGCTTTTACCAAGGGTGGTACAAACTCGGCATACCGTACGTAGTAATAAAATTAATTTTCTTTTCTATATACGAATTGACTGTCAAAACTTAAGGGTATACAGTAAAAGCTATTCAAATAAAAGTTAAATAATCGAGCTTATTAGAAGTATTTCTATTTATCCATAAGGTATCCCCAAATTCTTAAACCAGTGGTTATTAACTTAGAACCGGCATCAAAAAAAATGGGGTTATTAAATTCCTGTAAATATTTTTTAGAATAAACTTCCTGCTGATAATTATTTGCAAGTATTTTTTTTAAATAACCGATAGTTGCTGAATGCTTGTGTGCTCCTATAATTACTAATATTTTATTTACAGGAACTGTATAGATATTTCCTTCGTATATATGTACCGGTGTAACAGTTGCATCAACTATAAAACCATTAAAATTTGCAGAACCACCTGTACTTGCTGTATCACCGGATTTTACTATGATGGGACTAGGAAGTAAATTAGTGTTAGCAAATTCAGATTCAGTGTGATATAAACTATTAATCGAATTATTTATGACTAAGGCAAATGTTACATTTGAACCAGAAGTTATATACAAATTTTTACCTTGTGGAACGGTATAGGTAGTAGCATTTTCAACAGGTATGATATTTGCAAATCCGTCAGGGAATTTTAAATCCATATAACTTCTCATATTTACAGTTTGGTTGCTACCACTTAATCCTAAATTTGAATCGATTAATTGAAGGTCTTGTATTTCATTAGTTGTATCATTATCTATACTCACAGGAATCCACTCTTGATAATTAGCATCCCAATAATAAAACCCCTCAGAGTATGAACCTTGAGGATTAACTAAATAAATCATCATTGCGTGCTGACCTGCTCCTGGATTGGTAGCCGGAAAATTATTTACTCTGGGTATTAAAATTCCATCATTAGGCTGTGGTGAATTTGGGTTTGTAGCATTAATTTCTAATGTAGCATTTGGGTTTGTTGTACCAATACCAACCTGTGCATATAACTGCCCGAATAATATAAGGAAAAGTAAACTAATTTTTAATTTCATGACGCTATGTTTTTAAATTTGAACCAAAGGTAATTTGCGTGTAGGAAAATTATAGGCGCAAATTTGCCATATTGTGGCTCGTTTTTGCCATTTCAAAAAAAACCTCCTTTTCGATTTAAAAAGGAGGCATAAAACAGAATTAATCAAAAAACTCTTTGTTTGTTTCTTTTTGTTCTTTATAAGGGAAAAAGAAAAAGAGAATCACCGTTTTTATAATGAATAACAGAATGATATTTAGTGTTCTCATACGTTCTAATTTTTAATAATTCGTTGTACTGTTTTTCCTTTGGAGGTGATTATTTCTAAAAGGTAAACGGCATTATCCAATTGCGACAGGTCGAGCTGAAACTGTTGCGCACCACCGGCTTTTTTACTTCGTATTTGTCTTCCTTGCAGGTCGAACAAGTGAAGTTGTTGTATTTGGTTATCGGGTGATACTATTGTAACAATTCCGCTTGTTGGATTAGGATACACCATCACATTTACAAGTGCGTAATCTTGAACACTTAGTTCGGGATTTTTAAAAAGTAAGATAAACCGGTTGTTGTAGGTTTCCTTACCGGAAGTAAAACTATAACTGCCCTCGTTTAAGTTTGTTACCATTCCTGTTAAAGTATCAACAAGATATACCTCCGCTTGTTCAAGGTTTGCTCCTTGTACATCGGCAATGCTTATTTTGTATTCGGTATCGGCATCTATCAGGGTCGAAAAGCCCATTGGTATTTCGATATCTTCGTTAAAGGCTTCTCTTGCTTGAATATCGAGTTCCATATCTCCGCCGGGAAGGTGCGAATACAACGATACTACGGTTGCCAAACGGCGCGAGTCGTAACCGTTATCGAACCCTTGAGTAGAAGCATCGGTAAACCCAACTAAGGTGGTGTTTTGCATTTCGTATTGACTATTGCTAACCCTTAACCAAATTCTATCTTTGTCTACCGGATTTCTAAGTGTGTTGTTTCCGCTGAGTCTTCTCATATTATTTTCAAAAAATGCAACACCGGAAGCGGTAGCTTTAATGCCGAAACCTTGCCCTGTCGATATGTATCCGTTGGGTGTGGTTGAGGTTCCGGGGTCGCTGGCTGCGGGTATTCCGCCAAGCAGATTGTACATCGAGATGTCTTCCATAGAGAAGTTCATTGATCCGGCACCGGGAAGTGATGAGCTGGGCGGTGTAAGGTGTTCCCAGAAATATACCTCGTCTATCATACTGTTGGCATTGATAAAGTCATCGGCATAAATAGCACTGGCATAAGGGTTTGCCAATACATTGGGACTGTCATTTTTATTGTTGTTAAACACCACGTTAAAATTAACAAATCCGTTGTTTAGCGTACCTTGTTGGTAGGTCATACTAAACACACCTCCGGGTTGTCCGTAGCCGGCTTGCGGACGTACGATGTACCCTTCGCCGGGGTTTATGATTCCGTTGTAAGGATTCCAGTTGTCGTAGTTATCGTCGGCAAAGTTTTCGGCTGCCGGGAAAGCGGCGGCAACATCGGGGTTGGGTACAAAGTTTGCCGTAGTATGATTAAGCACCAAGAAAGCACTGTTAAATACTCCGTTACGTGTTTCGGCGGTCATCGGGCTACCAAGTATCATAAAGTCTCGGGAAGCGAGGTTGGGTGTTTGAATATTTACGTTAATGGTTCCGTTGTTATATGTTTTTGCTGTATTTAGTTCTTGTACCACTATTGCTTCCGGATTTATATGAAGACTTCCATGTACAGTAATATCACCATAAACAAAAACCGAATATCCGGACAGTACAGTTAGCGAAACGCCGTTTTCAATTACCAAATTGCCGGCATCTATATAGGAATTGCTTGCCGTATTATAGTCTCCTCTTATTATTGCATTGGTTGCGATGGTAGGCGTGCCGTTAGACCAAGCACTTCCCGACCATATGGTTACTATGGGACAATTGGTGTTGTAATAGGTTTGTGGATCTTTATTAGTCCAGTTGGCATCGCTATAAGCCACATCATCTACTTGAACGCAGGTTAATAACGGACAGTTACTTATGTTAAAATTACTTCCCGATTGGTTACTGTTATTTCCGTTTTTTATATCCAGTTGGTACAGATTCGGGTTATCAAAAGCTAACAAAGAATTAAAGTATGCATTATTGCTTAGGTCTAATGTTTCGATTTGGTTTCCATCAATCCATAGCATTATTAAATTGGTATTTGCCGATACATCAATCGATGTTAATTGGTTAGAACCACAATACAATTGGGTTAATAACGGTAAGTTAGATGTATCTAATTGAGTAATTTGGTTTCCTGTACAATCCAATGCACCTATTTGTGTATTCTGAGACACATCTAAGGAACTTAATTGGTTCACATTACATTTTAACTCTGTTAAATTGGTATTTTGGGTAACGTTTAATGCTGTTAAGGAATTGGCTGAACAATACAGTAATCCTAATTGTGTGTTTTGGGTTACATCAAGCGTTGTAAGATTATTGTCGCTACAATCCAATTCTTCGAGTGTGGTGTTGGTCGTTAAATTTAATGAAGTAATGGCATTGTTTTGACAATACAATTTTATCAAATTAACATTAGCATCGGTGTTAATTCCGGTAAGTTGGTTATCATTACACAGTAAAACCGACAGATTGGCACCGCTATTCATTACATCTAAATTGCTTATTTGATTGTTATTACAAACCACTTCAATCAGGTTGTACATTTGGCTTAAATCCAACTGCTGTAAACTATTATTTTGGCAGTATAAATATGCTAAACTGTTGGGAGCAATGTTTAAATCCTCCATATTATTGTTATTACAAGTAACGGCTTGCAGTGAGATGTTACCCAATAAATTTAAAGAAGGAATGTTGTTATTGCTACAATCTAAAAATGCTAAGGAGGTGTTTTGTCCTAAATCCAATACCGAAATACTGTTATTGGCACAATTTAAGTTGGTAAGTGTCGTAAAATCTTGAATTCCGGTTACATCGCTTATGGATAGGTTGGAAATATCCAACTGTGTAACGGTATTTATTTTTGCAGTAGTTACAAAGTTATCGTTTGCAACACCGTTACCCATACTGTTTGGATCGCCCAATGGTACTACATTACCGTTGGCATCGTGGGTTTCTAAGTAGTTTTCAAAATTATCATCCGGAACAAACGTGTCGTTATACCCGCAGTTGGCACTAAAACCGGCTCCGGCATCGATGTTGCTCCAGTTTGCCAAACTCCACGCCGCATCATCTACTTGGATACAAGTAAGATTTGGATTGTTGGTTGCGTTAAAATCCGCATTAATAATATTGGTGTTATTGCCGTTTTTAACATTTAGTTGGGTAAGCGAATTATTGTTACATATAATTTGAGTTAAATTAGAATACCCACTTACATCTATTGATGGTATATTGTTATTATCACAAATTAATTTTTGTAAACTAGTAGATTGGTTTGGTAAAATTAAATTACTTATTTGATTATTATCACAATCTAATATTTGTAAATTATTATTGTAATAAACCGATAAACCGGTTAATTGATTATTACTACAAAACAAATCTATCAAATTAACATTTGTACTTAAATCTAAATAGCTGATTTGATTTCCTGAGGTATTCAAAAGTGTTAATACTGTATTTTGTGATACGTCCAAGGATGTTAACTGATTACCATAACACCAAAGTCCTGTTAATGATATGTTTTGAGTTACATCTAAGCTGGTTAATTGATTCGTTTGACACAAAAGACTTATTAATGCCGTATTCTGCGTTACATCTAAAGAAGTTAAACTATTGCCACTACAATCTAAATCAGTTAAAGCCGTATTTTGTGTTACATCTAAAGATGTTAAACTATTGTTTCCACAATTTAACAGTTGTAATGCCGTAAAATCTTCAATACCTGTTAAATCAGCGATAGTTTGATTACTCACATTTAAGTTTGTAACCGTATCAATTCTGTTAGTAAACACATAGTTATCATTAGCAATACCGTTACCCATACTGTTTGCAGCTCCTACCGTTACTACATTACCGTTTGCATCGTGGGTTTCAAGGTAGTTTTCAAAATTGTCGTCGGGGACGTAGGTTTCGTCATAGTGACAGTCGTTGTTAAAAGAAGTTGTAACATCTTTATTAGTCCAGTTTGCTGTGCTATACGCCGCATCATCAACTTCTATACATGTTAGGTTTGGATTATTTAAACTATTAAAATAGGTAACATTAGTATTATTTGTGTTTTTTAAATTTAATATACTTAAGTTATTATTAGAACAATTTAATGATGTTATTAGATAATTGCTTAAATATAGTTCGGATAATGAGTTGTTAGAACAATCCAAAACAGATAAAGAAAATAAAGCTCCTGAACCATAACTTAAATTTAACTTTGTTATTTGATTATTTTGACATAATAAATGAGTAAGAATATTACTTAGAGTTGGAAATTTAAGTTGTTCTCCTGTAATTTGATTGTTATAGCAGTATATTTTTTTAATATTTGAATTTGCAGTAACATCTAAAGCGGTTAAAGAATTATTATTTACATAAATTTCTTCTAAAGAAGTTAATGCAGAAACATCGATACTCGTTAAATTATTGTTATATAGTTGCAATACAATTAAATTAGTATTGGTGTTAATATTGATAGAGCTTAAACTGTTATCACCTGAATTTAAATGCGTTAAAGCCGTAAAATCTTCAATACCGGTTAAATCGGAAATACCTAAATTAGACACGTTTAAGTTGGTTACGGTGTTAATTTTTGCCGTAGTAACATAATTATCGCCGGATATACCATTTCCCATACTGTTAGAACTGCCTACAGCAACAATGTTTCCGTTGGCATCGTGGGTTTCGAGATAGGCTTCAAAAACAGCATCGGGAATATAGGTGTCATCATAATAGCAATTAAGACTAAAAGAAGTCTGTGCGTCTATATTTCCGCTAAAATTAGTGGTAAGCAATACAGGATCATCTACTTCAATACAGGTTAAATTAGGATTTGTATGCGCAGAAAAAGTTGTAATAGCGCTATTATTTTGGTTTTTAATAGTCATTCTATTAAGAAGATTACTATGACAACGAATATCGGTTAAACCGGTATTATTATTTAAATTAAGTTGTTCAATTTTATTACCATAACACCACAAAGTTGTAAGATTGGGGTTTGATGAAACATCCAAACTACTAATATTTGTGTTGCTTTGACATCTTAACTCGGTTAAGTTAGTATTGCTACTTACATCTAAAGCCACCAAGCCATTGTTACTTACGTCTAAAGTTACTAAAGCGGTATTTTGACTTATATTTACAACATTTAATGAATTACTAGAAGCATTTAAATTTTCTAGCGAAGTAAATCCTTCTATCCCTGTTAAATCTGTAATATTTTTGTTGGAAAGGTTTAAAGAAGTAACATTTTCAATAAAAACACGAGCAACATAATCGTTTAACACATCGTCATAACCTAAATTGATTAATTCTTGCTCAAAATAATCATCCGGAACATACACATAACAATCGGTGCTGTAACTGGCAGTAATATCTTTTAGCCAACTTGTATTCGCATTAGCATACGCTACATTATCTACGTTGATGCAAAATAAATCAGGGTTGTTAACTGCAGAAATATTATACAAACTACTATTATTGCCGTTTTTAAGATTCAATGCTTTTAAATTGTTATTAAATGTATCTACCAGTTGTAAATTTGTGTTTTTAGAAACATCTAATGAAGTAAGTTGATTATGACTACAATCTAATTCTACCAATGAAGAGATTGAAGTAAGATCTAAATTTGAAAGATTATTATTATTGCAATAAAGCTCTGTTAAGTTAGTATTTGTAGATAGGTATAAATTGGAAATGTTATTGTTATTACAGTTCAGGTAATTTAAATTGGTAAGATTAGCTACTTGTAAAGTGCTTAAATTATTATAAGAGCATCTTAAGTTTGTCAAATTAGTTAAATTGGAAACTTGTAAGGTGCTTAAGTTGTTTCCTTGGCATTGTAATTCTACTAGATTAGTTAGGTGATTAACTTGTAAACTATTCAAATTATTATTCCCACATCTAAAAGTGTCTTGTATTACTGTATTTGATAAATTCAGTGAGGTTAAACTTGAATTATTAGTTATGTACAAATATTTTATATTAGCATTATTTAAATTAACACTATTTAAAACAGAATTATTATCAACTTCTGCCACTGCAGAAAAAGCATTTGTTGGAGAAGTATGGACTATATTAGATAGATTTAATTGTGTTAGTAGTGAATTTTTGTTTATATGAAATTCTAAAAAGTTACTATGATTACTAATATCTAATGATGTTATTTTTGTATTTAATACATTTAATGTATTTAATTGTGGTGTATTGGTAAGAGTTAAAGAACTAAGAGAGCTTACAGTATTTGTAGTACTTCCACAATTTAACACTTCCAATGCAGTAAAACCTGAAAGATTCATACTTGCGATACCGGTATTCGTAAAATCTAATTCTTTTAGATGAGTAGTTACATTAAAAGTAATCGTAGTTAGATTAGTATTATCTCTACAATATAAATCACTTAAAAAACTGTTAGCTTGTACGTCTAAGGAAGAAAGATTGTTTCCAGCACAATACAATATCATTAAAAGTGTATGTTGACTTACATCTAAACTGGATAAATTATTATTATTACAATTTAATATTTGTAATGCTGCAAAATCCTCAATACCTGTTAAGTCACTAATACTTAAGCTTCTGACATCTAACTCCGTAACCGTATTTATCCTATTAGTAAAAACATAATTGTCGTTAGCAATACCGTTACCCATACTGTTTGGGTCGCCAAGAGGTACTGCATTACCATTTGCATCGTGAATTTCAAGGTAATCTTCAAAATTATCATCCGGCACATAAGTAGTCTGTGCCACCAAAGCAAAAGTGCTTAAAAAAGTAAAAAGTAAAACTAGATTTTTCATTTTGGTTTTTTTATTTGATTAATTCACTGCAATGTTACGCCAGTACTATTAAATACTATGGTTCATTTTTGCCATATTGTGGCGCATTTTTGCCATTGTTATGAAATAAGTTCTTTGATTGCCTGCAAAACACAGCATTAAAACAAATAGATTGTAATTTCTTTTATTTGCGAGTTACCATCTATATTAAATATCTTTGGAATAACCCTTTTTGAGCAAGATATTATACCGAATACCAATTCAATATAGTTCAATTTCAAGTTCTCTCATTGAACTATTTTCATTCTGTAACGGCATTAAATATAAAATAGACTATTTTATATTAAGAATAGGAATTAGACATTAAAATGTCTAATGTGAGAGAGTTGGATGGTTAGGAAGGTATGACATCAGCTTTTCAAAAAGCTTCTCTTAATTAAAAAGATAGAAAATATTTATAGTAGTTTTTTTTTAAAAAAAAAAAAAAAATTAATTCTTATTTTTCAGCATTCGCTCAATGGCATCTAATCTGTTTTTTAACTTTTGATTTTCTTCCTCTAGTTTTCGAATTTTATTTTCCGAAATAAGAATCAACTCCTGTTGTTCTTGCATTGCTTTTACTATAGGTACAACAAACTCTGCATATCTAAGACCATAATGCGAAGTTGCGTTTTTAGGTTTATCAACACCGTGAAAATCATAACCTATACTCTGTGCAGCGGCTTCAACTTCTTGTGCTATAAAACCACTTTGTAGTTCTTTGGCTTTTAGATTTTCGGCTTCTTTTAAACGAAGCCTCTCTGGTGTTTTGTTAAATACGGCAATGGCGCTCATATCCAAGTTGTAAGTTACAGGACGAAGTTTCATGATAAAATCAATTCCCGGCACATTTTCTTTTACATTGGTTTTAAAACGCCCGTCAGAAACATTAGACCAATTGGCATAACCACCAATTGTACCTACCGAAGCATTTCCTAATCTTATTACATTAGAGGCTCCCGGCTCTGCGTCATAACCAATACCTGTAGAATTGGTATAGGCAGCACCAACACTAAAAGCAGAGTAACCAACCGCAGTATTATAAGAGCCTGTTGTGTTCGAGTAAAGAGATTGATAGCCGGTTGCCATATTTTGACTGCCTTCTGTGTTGCTAAAAAGAGCAGAAGATCCGGTAGCGGTATTTTCATTCCCGGTTTTGTTATTATATAATGCTCGGTATCCGGAAGCTACGTTAAGATATCCTTCTGTGTTGCTACTAAGTGTTTCAAAACCAATTGCAACATTATTATAACCGATATTGTTAGAATATAATGTACGATGACCGAATGCAGTATTATTATTTCCTGTTGTATTGTAAGAAAGCGATGATACACCTGTAGCGGTATTGTAACTACCTGATAGGTTAGAAAGCATAGAACCTGCTCCTACTGCAGTGTTCATAAAACCAATATTGTTTGAAACAAGAGCGTTATTTCCAATTGCTACATTAACAAATCCTGTAGTATTAGAAGATAGTGAACCTGATCCAATAGCAGTGTTATTGTGTCCCGATGTATTTAACATAAGCGTGCGAGCTCCTATTGCTACATTAACAAAGCCTTCATCATTAGATAAAAGTGAATGATGTCCTACTGCCGTATTCATATAACCGACAGTGTTTGCTTTTAATGACTCAAAGCCAACACCTACGTTTTGATTGTCTGTACTATCGTCATTCGATCCAGCTCTTATACCAAGAAATACTGAAGATCCGTCTTGCGAGCCATCACTGTCTGATTTTCCGTCCAATAAATCGTCTATTTTTTCTACACCTTTTAAGGGTATCCAGTCAGTTAAAGTGTTATCCCAATAATAAAATCCAATCGCATCACTTGCCGTAGCTGTTGTAAGATATACCAACATACTGTGCTGATTTGCCGTGGGATTAACGGCAGGAAAAGCATCTACACGAGGTATTAAAATCCCGTCTGTATTAGCCGGAGTTGCGCTGTTTGTAGCTACAATATCAAGATTTGCATTTGGACTGGTAGTCCCAACACCAACCTGTGCAAAAATTGAGTAAAATGTACACAGCATAAGTACAAACATAATTTTTTTCATAATCTTGACTTTTTAATCACCTGACAATTATACGAATAAAATCGACAAATAGCAAAACAATTAGACAAGTCGCTTTTTTGTAGGAAAAAGCGACTTGCCTAAACTTAATTTGAAAAAAATAACTGTTTTACAGTACGTTTTGTTGTTTTTTAAATTTTAAACAGGACAAAAGTATGTCTCGGTAAAGTAAATTAGTGTTGCAAATTTGCCATATTGTGGCGCATTTTTGCCATTGTCTATTTTTATTAATTTTAAATAAAGTTTTTTTGTAGTTTTGAAATACCAAAACATCAACTAATGGTTCGGTTTTTATTACAATCTATTTTTGTATTTTTTCTTGTAGGAACTCTTTACGCGCAGGAAAGACTTCCGGATAGTGTAAAAACCGATAGGGAAAAAGCAAAATATTATGCTGAATTTGCATCTTCCAATATTTCTCAAGATTCTGCCATTTACTATTCAAATAAAGCAATAAAATATGCCGAGAATTGTAACGATTGTACCGAACTATTGTATAAAGTACGATTTAACAAAATTGTGTTTTTATATAATATGGGAAAAAGCTCACAAGCTTTATCGGAATTAAAAATTTTGGATAGCTTACTACTTCTTAAAAACGATGATTATTTTCGTTTTAAATCTGCTTTTCAACATAGTCTGATTTACACCTTCAACATTGACAAACCTCAAAAAGCATTGGACTACGGTAAAAAAGCACTGCAAATAACTTCTAATATGAAAGATTCTACTTTAATAGCAGAATCATATTACTTGTTATATAATATTTACACAAATTTTAAACAAGATTCAATAGCGCGTAATTATTTAACCAAAGCTTATGCAATTTGTACAGACATTAACGAAAATAACAATTTATATTTGCGGGTACTATTTGCCTTAATCGATAAGTCTAAAAATTTAAGTGAATTTAATACCTACACCGATAAATGTTTAGAACTAATAAAACAGAACAAAACATCCTTAAAAACTTACGAAGCCTATTTCTATGTATTAAAAGGAACTGCTTTACGTGCAAATTTTAAAAAATACAAAGAAGCAAAAGACAATTTATTAATAGGTCTTCATAAATGTAAAGACATTAGTTACGATGTAATGCATAATTATGCTTTATTGGATCTTGGTCTCGTAGAAAACAAGTTGGGAAACTATCAAAATGCTATTGCTTATTTTAATGAATATCAAAAAGCAAAAGATTTTAGTCTTGAAAATAAATTAAGTGCCATTGAAGGATTATCCTTTGCTTATGCCAAACTAAACAACTATAAAATGGCAAATGATTATAAAGATGTTTTATTGCAATTAAAAGATACCGTTTTAAAAAATAATGCTACTAAAGATTTTGCGAAATTTAATGTAAAACTGGCAACCGCCGAAAAAGACAAAGAAATAGCCCAACAAAAACTACAACTCGAACAAGAAAAAAGCAAGCGTAACAAATTAATTTTTGGAAGTTTAGGGTTATTATTATTTGGTTTTATGGGCTTTCAGTGGAACAACAATCGTCAAAAACGTAAAAAACTCCTTGCCGAAACCCAACTTCAAAAAGAACAAGAGGTAAACGAACTGCGAACCAAATTTTTGGGTAATATCGCTCACGAAATACGTACACCGTTAACCTTAATTTCCGGAAACTTAAACCTTGCCCTCGAAAACTTTGACCAAAAAGAAAAAGCAAAACAAAACATAAAAACCGCTCTTATCAACTCAAAAAAAGTAGTAGAAGACGCCAATGAAATACTCGAACTTTTAAAGTTTGAAAAAAACAAAACCACCATCAAACTCAATACCGTACCGTTAGACCAAACCTTAAAACGTATTTTTAAATCTTTTGTTTCACTTGCCGAGATGAAACAAATAAAACTGGTATATCAATCCAATATCGAAGCCGATGTAACCGCAAAAATAGACGTAGAAAAAGTAGAAAAAATACTCAATAATTTAGTGTCTAACGCTGTAAAATATTCGCCTTCAGATACTAAAATTATTTTTGATGCAAACTTAGACAACAACCAACAACTCACCGTAAAAGTAACCGATTTCGGGCAAGGAATTCATTTTAACGAAACCGAAAAAATATTCGAACGCTTTTACCAATCTTCACAAAGCAACGCCGTTGGCGGAATCGGCATCGGCTTATCGCTTGCCAAAGAATTTGCCGAATTATTAAATGGAAACTTAACCGTTGAAAGCGAACTAGGCAAAGGCAGTACCTTTATTTTTACAATGCCTGTTGAAATAGCTGTCATTGAATCTGTTTCAGAAGAAAAAGTAACTCCTACTATTCAAAAAGAAGCAAAACAAAGTGAAAAATCGCTTTCCAAAACCAATACTAACGAAGAAGAATTATCTACAGACAACAATGAGATTACTTCATCTGGTAAACCAAAAATTTTAATCGTAGAAGACAACCCCGAAATGGCTTCGTATCTAGAAGAAATACTTTCGTCAACATACGATTGCGAAAAGGCTTTTGACGGACAGCAAGCTCTATATAAAATTAACACCAACTCCTACGATTTAATTACTTCTGATATTATGATGCCACGTTTGGACGGTTTTCAATTACGCGAAAAATTAAATGAAGACCCACAACTTAAAAACATTCCGTTTATATTAATCTCTGCAAAAACCTTAGAAGAAGATAAAATAAAAGGGTTTAATCTTGGTATCGACGATTATGTGGTAAAGCCGTTTAATAAAAACGAACTTTTAGCACGTATTAACAACCTTCTACAAAACAAACTGGATAGAGAAAGTTGGATACAACAACATCCTGAAGAGGTAGAAGAAATTGACGCTGCCCAAAAACAATTACTCGATAAAATTAAAGCCGTTGTAGAAGAAAATATAAGCGACGAAGAATTTAAAGTAACGCAACTTGCTTCTGTTGTGGGCTACAGTCAACGACAACTTACCCGTATTTTAAAACAACACACCGGTATGTCGCCGGTGAAGTTTATTTTGGAAATTAGGCTTCAAAAAGCCTACCGGTTATTACAAAACAAAGTACATTTTACCTTATCGGAAGTACGGTACGATGTAGGGATTCCGTCATCTTCTTACTTTAACAGAAAATTTAAAGAACGCTTTGGTATTAGCCCAAATGAGTTGTTATCGTAAAAAAACTGCTCTGAAAATTTCAAAGCAGTTTTTCGGGGCAAAAACATACAATAACCAACAACCAAACGTGTATATATTTTTAATTAATCATCGTCGTTGTCACTACATTCGCTTTCTTCTTCATCATCATTTATACCGTCTCCATCGGCATCAGGGTCATCACCATCTTCTATTCCGTCATTATCACTATCGCCGTCTAAATAATCGGGTATCCCGTCGCCATCACTATCATCATCGGCACAATCTCCGTTGTGGTCTGCATCTTCGTCTTCGGTATTTACGCCATCTCCATCATCGTCTATATCTAAATAATTAGGATGCGAATCATTGTCGGTGTTATCATTAGTACAAATCCCATCATGATTTAAATCTTCAGTAGTATTTGGCACTCCGTCATTATCGCAGTCTGTATCTAAGAAGTTCATTATTCCATCACCGTCAAAATCACAATTGGACAAAATAGCGGCAAAATCCGTTTCATTAGCTATTGTCAATGTATTTCCGTTTGATGTAACTTGAAAAGGAAAAACTATTCCGTCAATATAATGCGTGGGGTTTACGGTTTCTACAATTGTCAGCAACTCTTGCACACTATTAATATTTACAGTGGTATCATCGTTGTATTTTAAAGTAATCGGGTACACAAAATCGAAACAGAAATCAAATGATAATGATTTACTCAAATCGGTTGGGGTTTCAGTACCGGAAGATTGTGCAATATTCTCAGATAAATTGGAAAAAATCGTTTTTGTTGTTACACTGTAAAAGGCTTCTCCGGTATCATCGTTATCACCATCATTTATATTCTCTTTACTACAAGATTGGAAAAACAACGTTAATAGTACAAAACTGAAGGTCAAAATTTTTAGGTTTTTCATAGTTATAGATTTAGGATTATTTTTTTGTTTTAAATTCAACCTTAAAACAATTCAAACCATAATTACCCTACCCCTAAAAATTAAAAATTTTCAATTAAACAACATAAAGTAAATTAAAAATGCTTTTGAGACATTTGCAATACTATCTTCTATAACCGACAATATGTCTGTAAAAAACATTGCATCACAAGCCAAAATGACCGCTTTATTTTTTGGTTTGTATTTTGATAAACACACCTCAAAATAAATACTTAACTTGTCTGTTTAAAGACAAATAAAACATAAAACAATATGAATTTTAACAACTATACTATAAAAGCACAAGAAGCCGTACAAAAAGCGCAACAAATTGCACAAGGATACGGACACCAACAAATAGAAAACGCACACATTCTTAAAGGAATTTTTGAAGTGGACGAAAACGTAATCACTTTTTTGTTTAACAAATTAAGTGTAAACGTTCCGTTGCTAAAACAAGTTTTAGAAAACATTTTAAACAGCTATCCCAAGGTAGAAGGTGGCGATATTATGCTTTCGCGAGAAGCTTCAAAAACACTTAACGAAGCAAACATCATTGCCAAAAAAATGAAAGATGAATACGTTGCCATAGAGCATCTTTTATTGGCAATTTTAAAAGCAAAAGACGATACTGCCCGATTATTAAAAGACAATGGGTTTAACGAAAAAGATTTAAAAGCAGCAATCGAAGAGCTGCGTCAAGGTAGTAGAGTAACCTCTCAAAGTGCCGAAGAAACGTATAATTCATTAAGCAAATATGCTCGTAACCTCAACGAATTAGCACAAAGCGGAAAATTAGATCCCGTTATTGGTCGCGACCAAGAAATTAGACGAATGCTTCAAATATTATCCAGAAGAAGCAAAAACAACCCGATGCTAATTGGCGAACCCGGAACCGGAAAAACCGCTATTGTTGAAGGTCTCGCCCACCGAATTATCAAAGGCGATGTTCCCGAAAACATCAAAGACAAAACCATTTATTCGCTAGATATGGGTGCGCTTATCGCCGGAGCCAAGTACAAAGGTGAATTTGAAGAACGCCTAAAAGCCGTAGTTAAAGAAGTGCAAAGCTCGGAAGGTACCATTATCTTATTTATAGATGAAATACACACACTCGTAGGTGCCGGTGGCGGTCAAGGTGCTATGGATGCAGCCAATATTTTAAAACCCGCGCTTGCAAGAGGCGAGTTAAGAGCCATTGGAGCAACCACTCTAGACGAATACCAAAAATATTTTGAAAAAGACAAAGCACTCGAGCGCCGTTTCCAAAAAGTAATGGTAAACGAACCCGACACACAATCCGCAATTTCTATTTTACGCGGAATTAAAGAAAAATACGAAGCACACCACAAAGTTATCATTACCGACGCTGCTGTAATTGGAGCCGTAGAGCTTTCGCAACGCTATATTACCGACCGGTTTTTACCCGACAAAGCCATTGATTTAATGGACGAAGCCGCTGCAAAACTCAGAATGGAAATCAATTCAAAACCTGAAGAGTTAGACAAACTCGACCGTAAAATCATGCAGCTTGAAATTGAGATAGAAGCCATTAAACGCGAAAAAGACAAAAAGAAACTGCAAAAGCTTCAAGAAGAATTGGCAAATATTAAAAGCCAAAGAGACGATATTTATGCAAAATGGAAGCATGAAAAAGACTTGCTAGACCAAATAAACAGAGTAAAAGAAGAAATAGAGCAAGCAAAACTGGAAGCCGAACAAGCAGAACGAGACGGAAATTACGGATTGGTTGCCGAAATTCGGTACGGAAAGCTAAAAAAATTAGAAGAAAAATTACACAACCTGCAAGCAGAATTTGCTTCAATAAAAAATCAAGCGCTGGTAAAAGAAGAAGTTACCCGGGAAGATGTAGCCGAAGTAGTAGCAAAATGGACCGGTATTCCCGTTTCTAAAATGTTGCAAAGCGAACGCGAAAAACTACTCCATCTTGAAGAAGAACTGCATAAACGCGTGGTAGGACAAGACGAAGCAATACAAGCAGTAGCCGATGCCGTACGTCGCTCTCGTGCCGGATTGCAAGACCAAAACCGTCCTATTGGCTCATTTCTATTCTTAGGTACAACCGGAGTAGGTAAAACCGAACTTGCCAAAGCACTTGCCGAATATTTGTTTGATAGCGATAAAGCGATGACCCGAATCGATATGAGCGAATACCAAGAAAAACATTCGGTGAGCAGACTCGTTGGCGCACCTCCCGGATATGTGGGTTATGACGAAGGCGGACAATTAACAGAAGCCGTAAGACGCAAGCCTTATTCGGTAATTTTGTTAGACGAAATTGAAAAAGCGCATCCCGATACCTTTAATATTTTGTTACAAGTATTAGACGAAGGACGATTAACCGATAACAAAGGACGTACCGCCGATTTTAGAAATACCATCATTATTATGACCAGTAATATGGGAAGCCATATTCTTCAAGAAAAACTGGAAGGTATTGATATGGAAAAAAGAAAAACGGTAATGGATATAGCCGAGAAAGAAGTACTTGATTTATTAAAAAAACAAATTCGTCCCGAATTCTTAAACCGAATAGACGAGATTGTGATGTTTACACCTCTAAATGAAAACGAAATAAAACAAATTGTACAAATACAATTAAATAATTTGAAGAAAAAGTTACAAGAAAACGACATCACATTAGAACTGTCTGACGATGTCATAGCATATATTTCCAAAGTAGGATTCGATCCGCAATTTGGAGCCAGACCAATAAAACGTGCTATTCAAAGAGAAATTCTTAACGAACTCTCTAAACGAATCCTTTCAGGAGAAGTAAATGTAGATAGCAGTGTAAAAATTGAACTTAAAGACAATAAAATAGTCTTTAGTAACTAAAATAGATTAGTTGATAAAACAGCGAAAACCGTCTCATAATTGAGGCGGTTTTTTTATACCGAAAACAACTATTTTATATTAAGAATAGGTATAATTCCTTTTGGTATTATTTTTTCGGAAGAACCAACGAAAGCAAAATATAGAATAAAATTAGTATCGGTATAGCTAAAAATTTAAGCAAAAATAGAGTTACAACACTTATTAAAAGAAAAATATATTTAAACCAATTGGTTTTAAAATCCCAAGTTTTAAACTTTAAAGCAAACAATTTTATTTCGGCATTAAGTAATAAACAACTCAGTAAGGTTAACCCGATTAAAAACCATTTGTTTAAAATAATACGTTGCAATACTTCGGAAGATTGAAAATGCAATAGTAACGGAAGGCTTAAAATTAGTAACGTATTGGCAGGTGTTGGTAAGCCTATAAAACCGGAAGTTTGTCGCGTATCTACATTAAATTTGGCTAGCCTGTAAGCGGAGGCAATGGCAATTAACAAGCCAATAAAAGGCACATACATAGCAAGCGAAACATTCCAAGAATCGGTACTTACAATATGAGAAATATCCAGATATGTTCCTGTTGTTGCCAAACTTAATAATTGTACCATAACAAGTGCAGGTACAACTCCACTGGTTATCATATCGGCAAGAGAGTCCAATTGCAAACCGATAGCACTCTGTGCGTGTAGAAGTCTTGCTGCCAAGCCATCAAAAAAATCAAAGAAAATACCTGCAAAAACAAAAAAAGATGCAGTAATTAAATCTCCCGAAACAATAAATAGTACCGCTGTAATACCACAGAGCAAGTTAAGAGATGTAATAATATTAGGAATTTGTTTTTTCATGATAAATCAATTGATACGAAATGATTTTATACAAAACATACACTTATTTGTAAAAACACATAACTTTTATCGTCTATTGCAATAATACACAATATATAAACAATTTTAAAGTTTTATATACCGTAAAATAATGAGATATTTGCTAAAAATTATTCCTTTGAAAGTTAGAATAACTTGTATTGTTTTTTTGTTTACGATTATTGCTTCTGCCCAAACCGTTAGAAAGTACTCTAATGAGTTTATGAATATAGGTGTAGATGCTTCTGCTTTTGGAATGGCAAATGCCGTTGTTGCTTCTACAGGCGATGTGAATTCGGGATATTGGAATCCGGCGGGACTTGTAAATTTAGAAGACAATCAACTCTCCTTAATGCATGCCTCCTACTTTGCTAATATTGCAGGATACGATTATGTAGGTTTTGCCAAACCCCTTGATGACAGAAGTGTGGTTGCTTTTTCGGCAATTCGGTTTGGAGTAGATGATATATTAAACACCACACAATTAATAGATGCTCAAGGAAATATAGATTATAATCGTATTAGTTTATTTTCAACAGCCGACTACGGTTTTACGTTTTCGTATGCCCGAAGATTACCCCTTGACGGTCTAAATTTTGGAGTAAATGCAAAAGTAATCCGCCGAATAATAGGAAAATTTGCCAATTCTTGGGGATTTGGGCTGGATGCGGGAATTCAATTCAAAAAAAATGACTGGATGTTTGGTTTTATGGCACGAGATATCTCTACCACTTTTAATGCTTGGAGTATTGATGAAGAACAGTTTGCTACCATTCAAAATGCTGTTGCCGGGCAAAATCAAGAGCTTCCGGAAAAAACCGAAATAACCCTTCCTAAATTACAAATGGGTGTAGCTAAAAAATTTGATTTTCACCATGATTACACTCTTTTAGCTGAAGTGGACTTAAACTTGAGATTTGCCGAAACCAATGATATTTTTTCATCTTCTGCCGTAAGTATGACTCCTTCGGTTGGTTTTGAATTTGCCTACATTGATATGATTTTTGTACGAGCCGGTGCCGGAAATTTTCAAAATATTACACAATTAGACGGAAGCGATTCGGTAGGATTTCAACCCAATATAGGAGTAGGTTTTAAATACAAAGGAATACAAGTAGATTATGCACTAACCGATATTGGCGACCAAAGTGCGGCACTGTATTCAAATATATTTTCGGTTAAACTAGACTGGAGTTTGTTTAGATAAATTACATAATGATAAAAAAATACATCTTTTTATTTCTTCTAATTTCTTCAACCTTATTTTCGCAAGATTTTAAATTATCGCCAAATGCTGAAATCAGTATACTTACAATGGGTCCCGGCGATGAGTTATATGACTCGTTCGGGCATAGTGCCTTTAGAGTAAAAGACACTACAGTAGGGATAGATTGGGTTTACAACTATGGCGTGTATGATTTTAATACACCTAATTTCTATACCAAATTTGCCGGAGGAAAATTATTGTACAACCTTGCTGTTACGCGGTTCTCTCCTTTTTATAATTATTATAAAAAACAAGACAGAAGCATTCATGAGCAAATATTAAATCTTTCACCTCAACAGACGCAAGCCGTTTTTAAATATTTACAAAACAACGCCAAACCCGAAAACAGAGCTTATAAATACGATTTTTTATATGATAATTGCGCAACCAAAATAAGAGACGTATTGGTTGCCGTATTGGGTGATGCGCTAAAATATTCGGATTATTTTGTTGAAGAAGAATATACTTTTAGACAACTTATTCAGAAAAACGTATATTGGAATTCGTGGGGAAGCCTCGGGATGGACGTTGCCATTGGTGCGGTTACAGACAAAAAAGCAACGCCTTGGGAATACCAATTTTTACCGAAATATGTTGAAAAAGCCGCCGACAAAGCAACAATAATAAAGGAAACAAAGATGATTCCGCTGGTAAAATCTAAAAAAACACTTTATAAAACCACTAAAGAAAGAAACGGAAAATCGCAATTTTTAACCTCTCCCCTTTTTGTTTTTCTAATTCTAAGTTTCATTATTGTTTACATTACTTTTAAGGATGCCAAAACCGGAAAAAGAACTAAAATAGCAGACGGAATTCTTTTTTTTACAACCGGACTTATAGGCGTATTTTTACTCCTTTTATGGTTTGCAACAGACCATAGTACGACTGCCGGTAATTATAATGTGCTGTGGGCTTTTCCGCTAAACTTGTTGTTTTTTGTAGCTATTTCAAGAAAAAAACCTAAAAAATGGTTAAAAAAATACATCCGGTTTTTAATTATGATGCTTTTTCTTCTCGGGGTGCATTGGGTTACCGGAGTTCAAGAATTTGCCAAAGCACTCTTGCCCTTATTTTTGGCTCTTTTTTACAGGTATCTTTATTTAGTAAAAGTGTTTAACGGTTGGAAACAAGAATAGCTTACAAACTCAATTTTAACCGGATTATTAGATATCAAAAAATAAGAAAATCTAATTTTTGACCTTACTCCTGAAAGTGCCTAACAAATTCTCTTTTATTATTAAAATAGTTCTCTCCCTGCAAAATGAAATGCACCTTCAATGGCTGCATTTTCATCACTATCACTTCCGTGAATCGCATTTTCGCCAATAGAAGTTGCATATAGTTTTCTAATAGTTCCTTCTGCCGCATCTGCGGGATTGGTTGCACCAATTAGGGTTCTAAAATCAGCTACGGCATTTTCTTTCTCAAGTATTGCAGCAACAATAGGACCTCTGGTCATATATTCAACTAACTCGCCATAAAATGGGCGTTCTTTATGAACTTCGTAAAATTTCATCGCATCTCTGCGTGTCATTTGTGTAAGTTTCATAGCCACAATCTTAAAGCCTGCGGCATTAATTTTTTCTAATATAGCACCAATGTATCCTTTCTCAACACTATCGGGCTTTAACATCGTAAACGTTCTGTCTGTTCTCATTTTTAAAAATTTTGTGCAAAAGTAGCTATTTACTCTTCAAAAACAAGTAAAAATTGTTTTATTAAGTCGTTTTTTATGTTTTATCTATAGATAACCACCGGTTAATTCCGAGCAGAATAAATTCATTGGTTTTTAAAAGCAAACCTTCGATTGTGTTATCAATAAGTAACAAGTCAAAATGTTTATTTGGCAACAAAAGCTTTTTTGGGCTAAAATTTTTTCAAGTTCATTAGCCTGCTACATAATAACATTATCATTTCCGTTTTCACTTCCGTGTAAAACACATATATTTTTAACCCGAAAAATTCACGGAATTGTTAAACGACTAAGTACTGCCAACAAATTTGTGTATTTTGAAAACACCCAAATTTGGGGCATTTCTAAGTCGGGGTTTCCCGCATTTACCCCTTTGTCCATAGCAGATTCATATAATTCACTTCGTTTTTATATGAATAATGCGGGTAAAAGGATGAATTCATAATTATTCAACCACTAGTCTAGTTGAAAAAACAGTTTCTGAATCACTAATTTTAAGTAAGTAAACTCCCGTTTTAAGCTGAGGTGAAAAAACAAGTTGATTATCGTAAACCGAAGGTTTAAAATGAAACACTTTTTGACCCGTTATCGAGAATATTTCAACTTTAATATTAGAATAGTTCAAATTAGTATTAAGTAAAATCTTTACATCTTCTTTAGCCGGATTATTTGCCAAAACATATCTGGAAACAACAGTATTATCAACCATTCCTAAATCACCGTTAAGTATTTCATCTATAGCAAATTGCGCATTTTCGGGTGTAATAAGAGTATGTGGCTCATTATCGGGTGGAATATAGGTAGTTACAAACGGTGAGTTATGTACTCCTCCGATATCCGGAGTAGCAAACCAATTAGTTTCATTGGTAATGGCTAAGGCACTAATTGCAGGAATAAAGCAATATTCATCTTGTTGTAAAGCATTTATAAAATCAATAATTACCGGATTTGTACTACCTGCTAATCCACTACTAAACGTACTAAAACCACCCGGCGCGCTATCTACACCAGCGGTATATGAAAATGCTTCTGCATCTGCACTAAAAGTTGCTAAAGGAATTCCGATAAAAAACGATGCGAAATCGGTTACCGTATTAATTTGTGAGGCGGGTGGTGTAAAATGTAAGATAATATCGGTAGTTACTCCCGAGCCTAAATCTAATGTTGTATTTATTACTTCAATTCCGGGATAACCTATCATTGTTCCGTTATTGCTTCCGTTAATCATGGCAACGTTTCTTGTTTGTTGTGGAAAACCAAGATTGTCTAATTCGGTTTGAAAAACATCTCTAAATCCGGAAGCTCCCATAGGCAATAACAAAGCCGGGTCTTGCTCGTAAGTAGAACCTGCCAGTAAATGTGCCGAATAATGATCGATAAGCATTTGTTTGGCAGCCGGGCTATTTAATGATTCATCTATAGCTTGTTGTGCATCAGGATCGCCTTGCGATTCGGCTAAATAATTAAATAAATACTGAATCGTAATGGGTATGTTTGCTCCTAAGTGAGGCGAATCGAAAGAAATATATAATCTTGTTTCATGCGGCAAACTGTTTTGTTCCATATAGGCTAGCGCATAACGAGCAATTAACCCTCCCATACTCGGTCCTATTACCACCAACTCTTCGTTTCCTACTTTTTGAGCGTTAAGTTGATTAATTAACTCAATAAGTACCATTGCGTTACGTTGAATATAATCGGCTCCGCCATCAATATCAACTCCGTTTGTAGTATAAAGAGGTGCGTTTAATATCACTACGTCAAAACCTTCGTCTCTAATAAAATCGGCTAAATTTCCCGAACCATAATCTAAAGCGTTATAAAGCGCATTAATATCTCGCGAATCGCCCGGATCAAAGCCATCTATTATGATTACCGGTTTATCTAAAACTCCGTCTGCGTTATCTAAGAAAATTTGATATTCGCCTTGTCCAAAAAGTGGTTGCGCTTCGTCATACCCTTGATAGGGTATGGTTGCTGTAATGACAGTCTGTGAAAAAAACTGAAAAGAAACTAATAAACATAGAAGAGTGACGTAAAAATTTTTCATAAGATATGTTTTTTTTCTAAAAATACATTTTTTATTGAATAGAAGAAATTATTTCGGAAAGAAATTTATTTATATTAAAGTCCGGATTTTCTAATAGTCCGGTTCTAACTACTACTAAATCTTTTGAAGGAATAATAAAAACATACTGTCCTTGATAGCCATTGCACGAAAACATATCGCGTGGAACATCGGGAAATTTTCCACCTGCATTTAACCAAAAATGCCCTCCGTAAACACCATTTGAATCATTTGTAGGTGTTTTTGAAAAATCGACCCACGATGGGTTTATAATTTGTTCTCCGTTCCAATTTCCGTTATGTAAATACAACAAGCCGAATTTTCCCCAATCTCTTGCAGTTGCCCAACCGTAACTACTGCCTACAAAATGCCCTGAAAAATCGGTTTCGATAAGCATGGAGTTCATTCCTAATTTGTCTATTAATTCCCGATACCAATAATCCAAATATTCTTGCCGGCTTTTAAACCGGTTTCTAATAAACCCGCTGAGTAAATTAGTGGTCCCGCTGGAATAATTCCAAGCGTTGTTAGGTGTTTCGGTTAGCGGTTTGTTTTTTTGAATTTCGGTCATATTAGGAGCTAAAAAAAGCATTTTGGTAACATCACTAATTTCTGTATAATCTTCGTCCCAAGCCAAACCGCTATTCATATTCAATAAATTTCTAAGCGTGATATTTTTTCGGCTGTCTCCTTCCCATTCGGGAAATAAGTTTTTTTGATTTAGGGTGATTTTTCCTTGTCTTTCCATTACTCCCAATACTGCGCTTGTAATACTTTTTGTCATCGACCAACCTAAAAAAATCGAGGTTTTATTAAAACCATCTGCATAATCTTCAGCAATAATTTGGTCTTTGTAAATTACTAAAACCGATCGGGTTTTATTTTCTTTTTTTAAAGCATTAGCAACTCCTTGTTGTAACTTTTCATAATCTATATTTTGAAAAACAGTATCTCTTTGAGGTAAGTCTCCATAGGGATAAGCAAAACTCTCTGTGTTCTTTATTCGCAGAGGAACTTGCTTTGGCAAATTGGCAACTGCCGCGTTTGGAGGTAAAAGGATGGCTCCAAGTCCGGGTTTAAAAACGGCTGTTCTGCTTTTCATTCCCAGAGCGGTTGATGTTACGCTTTTGGAAGTTATATCTACTTGGTTGTTTGCCAATTCCATAGAGGGAATCGCATTATCTTCTTTTTCGGTTTGTTCTTTAGATTGTCCGGATATAAACAAATGCGAAGCCACACTTTTTGCCGAAAAGCCTGTTACAATATCCAATTTCGGGTAGGTTGTATAAATAAAATATGCTACTACAAAAAGTAAAATTACGCCTATGTATTTAAGTGTTTTTTTCATGAGTTTATTTTATTGATTTTTAAAGTATATATGGAATCTACCATAAAAACTAACTTGTAAAAAAGTTAGTAGAAGTATTCAATGTCTAAATATTTTTGTTTTAAATTCTAAAATTTTCCAACAAAAACTTAGTGGCATATTATTTGTTCTTTTTCAAGCCGAAATATAAAAATATATTATTACATTTATACATAATTTTTTAACCAATAACACTATGAAACCAAAAAACATTATCTCACTTCTCATTATTTCGCTTTTAATTATAGCGTGTAGTCAGAATCCGTTTACAGGGAAAAAGACATTGGCATTGATACCCAATTCACAGATTTTCCCTATGGCATTGCAACAATACAAACAATTTTTATCTGAAAATAAAGTTGTAAAAAACACACCTGAAGCAAACAAAGTAACAAACATCGGGCAAAAAATTGCTGTTGCCGCAGAGCGATATTTAAACGCTGTCGGGTATCCCGGTTATTTAAAAGATTATGATTGGGAGTACAATCTCGTTGACGACCCTGCTGTTAATGCTTGGGTAATGCCGGGTGGAAAAGTTGTTGTTTATACCGGAATATTTCCGGTTACTCAAACCGATGCCGCTTTGGCTGCCGTAATGGGGCACGAGGTGGCACACGCTTTGGCAAATCACGGTCAGCAACGAATGAGTGCCGCACAATTACAAATGTTGGGTGCTGTTGCCGGAAATGTAGCTTTTTCAAAAGATCCTAAAAAACAAAAAATATTTAATGATGCTTATGGCATTGGTTCGACCGTTGGAGTGATGTTACCTTTTAGCAGAAAACACGAAAGCGAAGCAGACCGAATAGGTTTAATCTTAATGGCAATTGCAGGATACGATCCGGTTGAAGCCGGAAACCTTTGGATAAGAATGAGCCAGCAAGGCGGACAAAAACCACCCGAAATTTTAAGCACACATCCCTCTGATGAAACACGTATCAATAACATTAAAAAATGGATCCCGGAAGCCAAAGCCGAAGCCAGAAAATTTGGTGTTACACAGTTTATTAGAAATTAAATTTTTGAGTTTTTAAAATAAGTAATACATTAGGAGCCACCTTAGCAGGTGGTTTTTATTATTTTATGCATGGCAAACGCAGTAAAAGGAAGTAAAAGAATACTAAATGCTTGGGCATTTTATGATTGGGCAAACTCGGTGTATAGCTTGGTCATCGCTTCTGCCGTATTTCCCATATATTACAAAGCACTATTTGAATCTACCGGCACCAACAGTATCATTATTTTCGGGGCTTCCATAAGAAGTACTCCTCTTATAAGCTATATCACGGCTTTTGCTTTTTTAATTGTTTCGCTACTCATTCCCATACTATCGGGAATTGCCGATTATGTGGGAAACAAAAAATCATTTATGAAATTTTTTGTTTACCTCGGCGCTCTTTCGTGTATCGGGCTTTCGTTTTTTAGCTTAGAACATATTTATTTTAGTTTAGTAACTTACTTTTTAACCTTAATAGGTTTTTGGAGTAGCTGGGTTTTTTATAACTCGTACCTTCCCGATGTTGCTTATCCCGAACAACAAGATGCTTTAAGCGCAAAAGGGTTTTCGCTGGGCTATATAGGCAGTGTTATCCTGTTATTGTTTAATCTTTCTATGATTCTATTTCCAGAAACATACGGGTTGGGAGAAGGTGGAGAAGCAAAATTAAAAGCCATGCGCTATTCATTTATTTCGGTGGGTGTTTGGTGGATGCTTTTTAGTCAATATACCTTTTACTACTTACCCAAAGGAAATAAAAACGACGGAAAAGTAACCACACAAATCGTTTTTGACGGTTTTAAAGAATTAAAAAAAGTATATTTATCGCTTTCCGAAAACATCACCCTAAAACGTTACCTCGCCGCCTTTTTTGTGTATATTATGGCTGTTCAAACAGTTATGCTGGTTGCAACTTATTTTGGTGAGCAAGAAATACATTGGGGAAGCGATATTCGAAAAACCATAGGTCTTATTTCCAGTATTTTGATTATCCAATTGGTAGCAATAGCCGGAGCGCAACTCACATCCAAGGCTTCCGAAAAATACGGGAACATCCCAACACTAATCTTCATCAACTTTTCTTGGGCAGCAATTTGTGTTGTAGCTTTTTTTATCACCCAACCCATCCATTTTTATATAACAGCAGGTTTTGTAGGCTTGGTAATGGGAGGAATACAAGCACTTTCTCGCTCTACTTACTCTAAGTTTTTACCCGAAACCGAAGACACCGCTTCCTACTTTAGTTTTTACGATGTTTCTGAAAAAATAGGAATTGTAATAGGAATGTTAATCTATGGAATCATAGACCATATTACAGGAAGTATGCGAAATTCGGTACTGTTTTTAATAGTATTTTTTGTGGTTGGAGCATTTTTATTGCTTAGAATTCCAAGAAAATCATAAAACTTCACAATATTTTATTTAAGTTTGCTGTTATTACAAAAAAAAGAATTTACTACTTATGAAAAAGACCTATTTATTAAACTGGATACTTTTTATAACTCTAATGTTTCAGTTTATATCCTGTGAGAACGAAACTCTTGAAGGCGAGTTCCCTCAAGAAGAGGAAGTTACTATTGAAGAAGGGCAATTTAAAGCCAATGTAGAAGGAAATAATTTTATAACCAATTCTGTTACTGCCGTTCTCACAACACAAGATAATGTACTTACGGTTACTGCTGTAAAAGCAGATACCGGCGAAGCTATTATACTAAAAGTAGAAAACCCATTACCGGATACCTTTAACCTAACACTGGGAAATCCTTCATTGGTAAATAGCGGAAGTTATCTAGATGGCGTTAATAATAACAATGCCTATGTTTCCGCTTTTGTGTTGGGAGGCTCCGGACAATTACAAATTACCGAATTTGATACTGTAGGTAATAAAGTATCGGGCACCTTTAGTTTTGTTTCGGCTCGTTTTTTACTCGATGCAAACGGAATTCCGGTTACCGATGCAAACGGAAACCCCGTTATAGAAACTAGAAATATTACTCTTGGAGAATTTAATAAAATTTCTTTTACCATTGACGATACAAGTAATACCGGTGGCGGAGATAACAACGCTACAAACGATGTTCTATTTGCTAAAGTAGATGGTGTAGATTTTATTGCTGAAACCATTGAAACAACACAAACTACTGTTGGTGAAAATAATATGATTAATGTTATTGCTCACAATACAAACGGTCAATCTATTAGGCTGGATTTCCCGCAAGATATAGGTGTAGGTACTTTTTCTATGGAAACAATTTCTGACGGAACTAAAATCATAGGACTCTACAATGCAAACTCCGGTGGAGAAAATTTAACCTCTAATCCGGGTACACTTACCATAACGGAATACAACTCAAGCGAAGGCATCATTAAAGGAACGTTTGAATTTACCGGAAGCGACCCGTTAAACATAGATCCTACTATTGTTGAAGTTACAGAAGGTAATTTTGAATTATACAACCTCGATTTGGCAGTAGAAGTTAATAGTACGTTCTCTGCCGATGTAAATACCATCACGTTTAGCCCTGATGAAGTTGTTGTAACACAAGATACGTTTAATGGTGTAAATAGAGTAAACATTACTGCCAAGAACACAACGACCAATCAAGAATTAGGAATTTTATTTCCTAAAGAAATCACAGTAGGGACTTATGCAATGGAAGCCTTACTTGTTACCGGAGATGAAAAAATAGGAATTTACACACCCGATATTAATAATTCGGCTACCTTTAAATCTAACACAGGTACCTTAACAATTACGGCTTACGATACCGAAACAGGAGTAATTGAAGGTTCTTTTGAGTTTGAAGCAATAGATATTACCGGAAACGATACTGATGTACACCAAATAACCAACGGTGTTTTCTTGGTTGAAATTCAATAAACAAAACATAATTTTAAACAAAAAATCCGCTGTTTCATTATAGCGGATTTTTTATTTTAGATAAATATAACGTGCAACACTTAGTGCCCGGTAATATCTCCGGAGCCTATGATTTTAGTGCTAAGAATTTCCGGGTTCCCTTTATAGGCTATATCTCCCGAACCGTTTACTCTAGCTTTTAGACTTTTAAGTGCTGAAACTTTCACATCTCCCGATCCCGAAACATACGCTTCGGTATCTTGAGATAGTAACGAATACCCGTTAAAATCACCACTACCACTGAGCTTTACTTCCAAATTTCCGGTAGCTCCCGAAAGCTTCACATCACCACTACCTACAATCTTAACATCGGTTTGTTGGGCTTGAACTGCAAGTGCAATATCGCCCGAACCTGTTAATGAAATTTCCATTTGTTTTGTAGAAATCTTATTGTTTGAAATAATATCACCTGAACCAACCAATGATATTTCGCTAACTTCTTCAACAGGAACTTTAACAATTACGCCTTTTTTAGTACGTAAGTTTACGCCTTTTTTTATGGCAATAGTGAGCCTACCTGCATTTACTTCCACTTTTATATAGGGTTGCAAATTTTCATCGGTAGAAACGGTAATGACACCTTCTTTACCGGGTTCTAGATAAACTTCCATAAATCCTACTACTTGAATCGATTGGTAATTTCGGGTAAGTACAGTCTTTGTTGTGATGTTTCCGTTTCCTTTAACTTTTTTTTGTGCAAAGCAAGAAACTTGTGCTGCAAAAAATAAAAATACGATTGTTGTTAATGTGTAAATTGATTTCATTTTAAAAGGTTTTAAATAGTTAATTTTTAATAAGAGAGACTGTACCGTATTCAGAATCGATAATAATACTAGCATTTGAATCTTGTTCATTATAATAGCCTAAGAATTTGCCATTTCTATTATGAATAGCTGACTTTGTAACCGTAACATTTTCTTTTCCTTTTAAATCGGCATAAACTAGGTTAATCACAAACGAAAAAGAAACATCCGGATTAAATCCTAATTTTACATTTGTATAATCTGCTTTTATTGTAACTCCGGTAAAAGTTTTTGCTATTTCGTCTATTTTTATTGAACCGTAATCGGAATTAATTGCCAAACTTCCCAAAAGTAACTTTATGTGCGTAGGAATATAATCTCCTTGACCTGAAACAACAGAAGCGGTACCTATAATCATTTTTCCATAATCGCAAGAATAAGTTAAGGTGTTTACTTTTTGAATTTCGGAACGAGTATAGTCGGTTTTTAGTGTAAGTTTATCTGCTTCTTCGATTGTAAAATCTGAATAATCGGCTATAATCACACCACTTTTCATATAATTTATTGTCGATTTGTTAGTGTAATCAAAATTAAGTGTGTTGTCTTCGGCTAATAAATCACCAATTATAAGTTGTCCGTAATCACAATTTATCAGTGCATGTCCTTCTAGTTTGTTAAGGCTTATAGTACCATAATCGTTTTTAATTTCTATAGAACTTGTAACCGGAAATTTTACAGTATAATTAACTTCTAATTTCACATTACTGCCGGATAATTTCCACCATTTCCAGTATTTTTTTTTGTTACCGAATATAGTAGTAGCCGATACCATATCCGGGGTTGCATTAAAATCTATCGAAATTTCTTGCAAACGGTCATTTACTTTTTCTTCATCATTGCCATACGTTGTTATTGTTACTTCGATAACGGTACGATTTTCATCCCAAGTAACCAAGTCTAAGTTTCCGTAGCTATTGTTAACTTTTAATAGAAAATTTGGATTTACCGCAAACTCTTTTTTAATTATTTTTTGCTTTTCGTATTTTCCTTTTTTTCCGGTATTGGCAAAAGCAATGCCCGGTATAAAGAAAAGGATTAAAATATAGTTATAGTATGTTTTCATTTCTTTGGGTATTAATGCTTTTGATTTCTTCTATTTTTTTTACTACTTGTTGTAATAGGTTTATTCTGTTTTGAAAATTATTAACCATCGCATAAACAACATTTTTGTTATTACCACTTTTTACCAAATCAATTTTTAATTTCTGATAGTCTTTTTCTAAATTTTCAATTTGCACTAAAGCATCGTTTATTATTTTTTTTGTTTCGGGGCTATTATAGCTGTTAAGTTTTTCTAACTCTTGGTCGATTGCATTTTTAAAAAATGATTGAGTTTTTTGCATTTCGGGAGAAACACTTGCTAAATCTGCACTAACAATTTGTTCTTGAGTGCCATACAAACCTATACTTACCAGTAATATCAACAATGCAGCTACCGAGATTGCTTTTAACCAAAACCTGTTTTTTGCTTGTTCATTAGACAGTTTAACCTCTTTTAGTTTTTCTGAAAACCTTTTTTGATGACCTTTAGGCGGTTCTATTACATCAAAATCTTCTTTGATGTTTTTAAATAGGTATTCGATGTTATCTGTTTTCATTTTAATGGTTTGCTTTTAATTTTTTACGTAAACTTTCTTTTGCTCTTGAAAGCAAAGTCCTACAATTTCCATAGCTCATATTTAATATTTCAGAAAGCTCTTCATAATCATATCCTTCAATATAATGAAGTGTTATTATTGTTCTATAACTTGGTTTTAGTTTTTGCAAAACGGTCATTAATTCTTTTATCTTTTTATCTATATAATCTTCGTTTGTATTGGTTGAATAATCTGTTTCGGGAAGTAAAGTTGTAGCATCATCAATCGATAGTAAGTATTTATTTTTTTTATACTTTGCAATAGCGGCATTAATTACAATTCGTTTTAACCAAGCCCCGAAAGTAGCTGTACCTTTAAATGTTTGTAAATTGTTAAAAGCCGTAATAAAGGCTTCTTGCATAATATCTTCAGCTTCGGCAGAATGGTGTACTATTCGGTATGCTGTATTAAACATCGCTTTTGCATATCTATTATAAACTTCCATTTGTGCCATTTGGTCTCCCTCTTGACATAAAGTGAGTAATGTTTTAATATTAGTTTTGGTTAGTATCAAAAAAATATTTAATATTTGCCTTAAAGATACGTTTCCTTTTTTTTTGTTACACTTTTTTTTAAAAAAAACATCGTTTAACTATCCAGTCATGGCATAACAATTGAATGTTATTTATAAACAGCACGTAATTACACATTTTTACGTGTTTGTTATTAAAGAACTATAATTAATACTAATAATCCGTTACGATATGGTATATTTTTTTATGCCATATTGTCTTATACAATATTATGGCTAGAACCAAACTTACATCAATAGACAATTTGTCATTTCAAGAATTACAGGAAGATGCCGAGTTGATACCGCTATTAACTCCAGAAGATGAAGAAGCTATGAATAAAGAAAAACTTCCCGATGTCTTACCAATTTTACCATTACGAAATATGGTTTTATTTCCCGGAGTGGTAATCCCTATTACTGCCGGAAGGGACAAATCTATCAAATTAATAAACGAAACCAATAAAGGAAATAAAGTAATTGGAGTAGTTGCCCAAAAAAACGAAAATATTGAGGATCCAACTGTTAAAGATATTCATACCACAGGTACCGTTGCTCAAATATTACGTATTCTAAAAATGCCAGACGGAAATATAACCGTTATTTTGCAAGGTAAAAAACGTTTTGAAATAACCGAAGTAGTAACCACAACTCCTTATCTTACTGCACGTGTAAAAAATGTAAGCGAAACTCGCTCAATAACCGATGACGAAGAGTTTAATGCTGTTATAGACTCTATAAAAGACACTGCTCTCTCTATTATAGATAACAACCCTACCATACCAAGCGAGGCTTCTTTTGCAATAAAAAATATTGATAGTGATTCGTTTTTAATAAATTTTGTTGCTTCAAATCTTAATATAAAAGTAGAAGACAAACAGACAATTTTAAAGATAAACGATTTAAAAGAACGCGCGTTAGAAACTTTAAGATACATGAAGATTGAGTTACAACGTCTTACGTTAAAAAACGACATTCAATCTAAAGTTGAAAGTGACATAAGCCAGCAACAACGCGAATACTTTTTGCACCAACAAATGAAAACCATCCAAGAAGAGTTGGGTGGTAACTCAACCGAGCAAGAAGTAGAAGAAATGCGCCAACAAGCAAAAAAGAAAAAATGGAGTAAAGAAACCGAAAAGCATTTCGACAAAGAGTTAAAAAAACTACAACGCATGAATCCGCAGGCACCGGATTTTGGGATTCAACGCAATTATCTGGAACTATTATTAGACCTCCCTTGGGAAGAATACACCAAGGATAATTTTAATTTAAAACGAGCACAAAAAATACTAGACAGAGATCACTTTGGCTTAGAAGATGTTAAAAAACGCATTATAGAACACCTAGCGGTTTTAAAATTACGTAACGATATGAAATCGCCTATTCTTTGTCTCTACGGACCTCCCGGAGTAGGAAAGACATCGCTCGGAAAATCTATTGCCGAAGCACTGGGAAGAAAATATGTACGAATTGCTTTGGGCGGATTACGAGATGAGTCGGAAATAAGAGGTCATCGCAAAACTTACATAGGAGCAATGCCGGGACGCATTATTAAAAGCGTAAAAAAAGCAAAAACCGGAAATCCCGTATTTGTATTAGACGAAATTGATAAACTAGCGGTAGGAAGTCAAGGCGACCCGTCATCTGCCATGCTCGAAGTACTGGATCCAGAGCAAAATAATGCTTTTTACGATAATTTTTTAGAAGTAGATTACGATTTGTCTAAAATCATGTTTATCGCAACGGCAAATAGCCTAAGCACCATTCAACCAGCACTCAGAGACCGAATGGAGATTATTGAAGTAACAGGCTATACAATCGAAGAAAAAATAGAAATTGCCAAACGACATCTTTTACCCAAACAACTAAAAGAACACGGCTTAAACAAATCACATTTAAAAATTACAAAACCACAACTCGAAAAAATTATTGAAGGATACACTCGAGAAAGCGGCGTTAGAAGTCTAGAAAAGAAATTGGCTCAAATGGTTCGGTACGCAGCTATGAGTATTGCTATGGAAGAGCCTTATGATATAAAAGTAACCAACCAAACCATAGTTAAAGTTTTGGGCGCACCTAAACTAGAACGCGATAAATACGAAAATAACGACGTTGCCGGAGTAGTAACCGGACTGGCTTGGACGCGTGTAGGAGGCGATATATTATTTATTGAATCTATTCTGTCTAAAGGAAAAGGTAATCTTACAATAACCGGAAACTTAGGAAAAGTAATGAAAGAATCGGCTACCATTGCTATGGAATACATTAAAGCAAATGCCGAATCGTTAGGAATTTCTCCTACCATTTTTGAAAAATACAGTGTTCACATTCATATCCCTGAAGGTGCCACACCCAAAGACGGACCCAGTGCCGGAATAACTATGCTAACTTCGTTAGTATCTTTATTTACACAACGAAAAGTAAAAAAACATTTGGCAATGACCGGTGAAATAACACTTCGAGGAAAAGTATTACCCGTTGGCGGAATCAAAGAAAAAATATTGGCTGCTAAACGTGCGAAGATTAAAGAAATTATTCTTTGCGAAGACAATCGTAGCGATATTGAAGAAATTAAACCCGATTATTTAAAAGGTCTTACTTTTCATTACGTAAAAAACATGAACCAAGTACTGGATGTAGCACTTACCAAACAAAAAGTAAAGAATGCCAAAAAATTGTAACCTGAAAATAATACTATCTTTTCTATATCAAACAAAAATAATTTGTACTTGCATTCGTTAATACCAAAAGGAAATGTTTTATAGTCTAAAATAAATTTTTCTGTATCATAGTTTATAAACCCCATATCGGTATTAAAAAAAAAAAAATAATTTTAAAAAAATAATAACTTATTAAATTTAAACTTAGTTGTTTTTGGTATATATTT
>JALWKK010000058.1 GCA_027081505.1 Flavobacteriaceae bacterium | reverse complement strand
AATTATAACATATAATGATATCCGGTGAGTTAAAAAAATGGTTTTTATTAATTGGTTTGTCACTTATTTGGGGTAGCTCTTTTATTTTAATAAAAAAAGGATTAGTGGGTTTTACGCCTTTGCAACTGGGTGCACTTCGTATTGTTTTAACCGGTTTTATTTTATTCCTTTTTGGGTTTAAAACTTTAAAAAAGCAAACTAAAACAACCTTAAAATGGATTGCTCTATCGGGCTTTTTAGGAACTTTTTTTCCGGCTTTTTTGTTTGCTTTTGCCGAAACCGAAATCGATAGTGCCATTGCTTCTATTTTAAACGCACTTGTACCGTTAAATACTGTTGTAATAGGTCTTGTTGTGTTTAAAATGTATTTTTCAAAGAAACAATTTACCGGTGTTTTTGTTGGGCTTTTAGGAACGATTTTTCTTATAGTAAGTGGAGCGTCTATAAACCCCAATCAAAATTATTTTTATGCGCTATTGGTACTTACGGCAACCTTTATGTATGGTATTAATGTAAATATTATTAAGCGCTACTTACAAGAGGTTCCGCCTATAACTATCGCGGTGGGAAATTTTGTTTTTATTACCCTACCTGCATTACTTGTCTTGGTTTTTTCAGGGTTTTTTAATCGGGCTGTAATACAATCGCCTAATTTTCCTTCGGCTTTTATGTATATTTTTTTATTATCGTTATTAGGCACTGCTTTGGCAAAAATTTTATTTAATAATTTGGTTCAAATCGCCACTCCGGTTTTTGCTTCATCGGTTACCTACCTTATGCCGGTTGTTGCCGTTATGTGGGGTTTTTTGGACGGAGAAGTATTTAGCATTTGGCAAGCATTTGCAACAGTGTTAATTTTATTAGGAGTGTATTTGGCTAATAATAAATAACAAAATTGCATTTGCTAGTTGAATCTGCCAAAAATAAATTTTCAACCTTTTGTTTTGCAAAAAACAAAATTGCGCTATATTTGCACTCCGCAAAAGGTACCTTAGCTCAGTTGGTAGAGCAACGGACTGAAAATCCGTGTGTCCCTGGTTCGATTCCTGGAGGTACCACGTAAATCCCGCTCTTTATTTAGAGTGGGATTTTTTGTTTTTAATGATGCAGATTGTTAATAAAAACATCAAAAAAAGGAATGGTTATGATTTTCTTAACCCGCGGTAATTAATTACCTTAGCTGTTTACGAATTTTGTGCTTATGGCTAAAAAAGTAACCCCCTTAATGAAACAATACAATGCCATTAAGGCAAAGTATCCCGATGCGTTGTTGTTGTTTCGGGTGGGAGATTTTTACGAAACTTTTGGCGAAGATGCCATACGAGCAGCCGGTATTTTAAATATTACGCTTACTTTTAGAAATAATGGAGGCGATAAAACCGAGTTAGCCGGTTTTCCGCATCATTCCTTAAATACCTATTTACCAAAATTGGTAATGGCAGGTTGTCGAGTTGCAATTTGTGACCAACTGGAAGACCCCAAACAAACCAAGAAAATAGTTAAACGAGGTGTAACCGAGCTTGTTACTCCCGGAGTAGCTTTAAATGATGATATTTTACAAGCAAAGTCAAACAACTTTCTTTCTGCCGTACATTTTCAAGAAAACAGAGGAAGAAGAACCATTGGGGTTTCTTTTTTAGATGTATCTACCGGCGAATTTCTAACAGCCGAAGGGTCTGAAGATTATATTACCAAGTTGTTGCAAAATTTTAAACCGTCGGAAGTGTTGTTTTCAAAAAAACATCGCAGCCTTTTTTCAGAAATATTTGGAGATGATTTTCATGTTTTTTATCTCGAAGATTGGGTATTTCAAGAAGATTATACAAAACAGACATTATTAAAACATTTTCAAACTACTTCCTTAAAAGGATTTGGTATTGAATCTATACCTGCAGGAATTGTTGCATCCGGCGCAGCGTTGCATTACCTTTCTGAAACAAGACACGACAAGTTACAACACATAACCAAAATTGCTCGAATTGCCGAAGACGATTATGTCTGGATGGATGCCTTTACTATAAAAAATTTAGAGTTGTATTTTTCTACTTCTCCAAATGCCGTAACACTTTTAGATGTTATCGACAAAACCATATCGCCTATGGGCGGAAGGTTGTTAAAACGTTGGTTATCGCTTCCGTTAAAAAACATAGACGATATAACCAGAAGACACGAAGTGGTGAGTTATTTGCTAAAAAACACCGAAATACATACAAAAATAAGGGCATCTATAAAAAAAATTGGCGATTTAGAACGTTTGGTTTCCAAAGTAGCCACAGCAAAGGTTAGCCCCAGAGAAGTGGTTCAGTTAAAAAACTCTTTAGAAGCTATTGTTCCTATTAAGAGCTTGCTTTCTTTGGCAACCAATGATGCCATAAAAATTATCGGCGAACAACTTCAAGAATGCGAATCGTTGCGCCGGAAAATTAAAACCACCTTAAATGAAGAAGCACCAATAAATATTTTAAAAGGAAATGCAATTGCTTCTAATTTTTCAAAAGAGTTAGATGAACTTAGAAACATTGCTTCCGGAGGAAAACAGTATTTAGACCAAATGCTCAAACGGGAAACCGAACGCACCGGAATCACTTCTTTAAAAATAGCATCTAATAATGTGTTTGGATATTATATTGAAGTGCGTAATACGCATAAAGATAAAGTTCCAGAAGAATGGATACGAAAACAAACCTTGGTAAATGCCGAACGTTACATTACACAAGAGCTTAAAGAATATGAGGCAAAAATATTAGGAGCCGAAGAAAAAATTTTAAAACTGGAGCAAGAAATTTTTTCGAAATTAATTGATTGGATGCTTCAGTTTATTAGTGCAATTCAACAAAATGCCCAATTGGTTGCCCAATTAGATTGTTTATGCGGTTTTGCTCAAAAAGCCAAAGAATCTAATTATACCAGACCCTTTGTAGATAATAGCTTTGAGATTGACATTAAACAAGGAAGGCATCCTGTAATTGAAGAACAATTACCACCCGATACTCCGTTTATTGCCAACGATGTTTTCTTAAACAAAGAAAATCAACAAATTATTATGATTACCGGTCCTAATATGAGCGGTAAATCGGCAATATTACGTCAAACGGCTTTACTGGTTTTATTGGCACAAATAGGAAGTTTTGTGCCTGCACAAGAAGCACGATTGGGAATTGTTGATAAACTTTTTACTCGAGTAGGAGCCAGTGATAATATTTCGATGGGAGAATCTACCTTTATGGTTGAAATGAACGAAACAGCCAGTATCTTAAATAATATTTCCGAAAGAAGCTTAATTTTGTTAGATGAAATAGGTAGAGGTACGAGTACCTACGACGGAATATCAATAGCTTGGGCAATAAGTGAATATTTGCATGAACACCCTACCAAACCCAAAACATTATTTGCCACCCATTATCACGAACTTAATGAAATGGCAGAAACTTTTCCAAGAATTAAAAACTACAATGTAGCAGTAAAAGAGCTAAAAGACACGGTTCTTTTTATGCGAAAATTAATTCCGGGTGGTTCTCAGCACAGTTTTGGAATACACGTAGCTAAAATGGCCGGAATGCCTAAAATGGTCTTGAATAGAGCCAATAAAATTTTAAAAAGACTGGAAAAATCACACACATCTGAAGAGCTTACCGAAAAGATGAAAGAATTCTCTAAAGAAGAAATCCAACTTAGTTTCTTTAAACTAGACGATCCTCTTCTGGAAGAATTGAGAGAAGAAATATTAGATATCGATATCGATACTTTAACTCCGGTAGAGGCACTAATGAAACTAAATGAAATAAAAAGAATGTTGCAACCCAAAGCATCTGTTAGATTAAAAAGAAATAAATAACTTAAAAAGTGAGATTATTTTTCAAAAAAACGCTTTGCAGTTAAGCGAAATGTTTTAAATTTGCATCCGCTTTAGTTAAGAAGCAACGGTCTTTACATATGAAAATGGCTTACCCTATAGGATTTGGGAGATGAAGTATCTTTTTTGTTTTTGAGCGGTTGTATTTTTCTGTTTGATTACAATAAAAAATCGATTTGGAAGCATATCATCTGCCGGATGATTAATGGGGTTTGCTGTTTGATAATGCGAAAATAGCTCAGTTGGTAGAGCGCAACCTTGCCAAGGTTGAGGTCGCGGGTTCGAATCCCGTTTTTCGCTCATACAAAAACATTGGATGCTGAAGTGGTGGAATTGGTAGACACGTTGGACTTAAAATCCAATGGACAGTAATGTCCGTGCGGGTTCAAGTCCCGCCTTCAGTACATAAAACTCCCTTTTTTGCAAGAAGATTGGGAGTTTTTTTATTTATTTTACAGCAGAATTTTACATCATACCAAATACGAATTCAATATAGTTCAATTTCAAGCTCTCTCATTGGATATTATTATAAAACCTGTGAGGTACGGCAAATCATAAATGTGCGCATTGCCAGTTGTTAAAAAAAAGATAGGCTACCCGAAACCGAGTAGCCTTTGTAGTTATGTTTGATTAAGAGTTTATCCTAAAGCTACGCGTTCAAATCCAACGACTTTTACATCGTCGCCAATAGATTTAACATAGTCTGAAACACTTTTTTTGTTGTCTTTAATAAACATTTGATTAACAAGTGTATTGTCTTTAAAGAAACGTTTTAGTTTTCCTTTGGCAATGTTATCAAGCATTGCTTCAGGCTTTCCTTCTTGACGAAGTTGGTCTTTGGCAATTTCAATTTCTTTATCGATAATCGCTTGATCTATTCCTGTTTCGTCTAATGCGATTGGATTCATTGCCGCAGCTTGCATAGCAACATCTTTTGCTACCACGGCGGCTCCATCTACATTAGCAGATAATCCAGTTATTACAGCAATTTTGTTGCCTGCATGAATATACGATCCTACAAATGGTGCTTCTAAAGTTTTAAAGGCTCCTATTTCAATTTTTTCGCCTATTACACCTGTTTGTTCAATGAGTTTGTCTTGTACGCTTAAACCTTGATCAAAATCTGCTGCAAGGAATTCTTCCATTGAGTTTGAGTTAAGGGCTATTTCTGCAAGTTTATGAGCTAAGTTAACAAAATCTTCATTTTTAGCTACAAAATCTGTTTCGCAATTTAAAGAAATAACAACACCTTTTGTTGCATTGTTATTTACTTTGGCGATTACAGCTCCCTCACTAGATTCTCTATCGGCTCTTTTTGCGGCTACTTTTTGACCTTTTTTACGAAGAATTTCGATTGCTTTATCAAAATCTCCATCAGATTCTACTAGTGCTTTTTTGCAGTCCATCATTCCTGCACCGGTAGCTTTTCTTAGTTTATTTACTTCTGCGGCTGTTATTTTTGCCATTTTTATAAATTTTTTAAGTTATAGTAATTGAGTTTATTCTTCTTCTTCTTCTTCTTTAGTCGCTTCCTCTTTGGTTGCTGTGGCAACCGGAGGCACTATTTTTTTACGAGTTTTCTTCGCTTTTGGTGCTTCTTTTTTGGTAGGAGCTTCCTCTTTTGTGGGAGCTTCTTCTTTTTTACCGTTTTTACGTTCTTGCAATCCTTCTATCACGGCTTGTGAAACGGCTTCCATAATTTTTTCGATAGATTTTGAAGCATCGTCGTTAGAAGGTATCGGAAAATCAATCACTCGCGGATCGCTATTGGTGTCAACCATAGCAAAGATTGGAATTTTTAATTTTAATGCTTCTTTTACGGCAATGTGCTCACGTAATGTATCTACTACAAAGATTGCTCCCGGAAGACGGTTCATATCTGAGATAGAGCCTAAGTTTTTTTCCAGTTTTGCTCGTTGACGATCTACTGCCAAGCGTTCTTTTTTAGATAAAGTGTTAAAGGTGCCGTCTTGCTTCATTCTATCGATAGCTGTCATTTTTTTAACGGCTTTTCTAATAGTAACAAAGTTGGTAAGCATTCCGCCGGGCCATCTTTCTGTGATGTAGGGCATATTTGCGTTTCCGGCTTTTTCTGCAACGATATCTTTTGCTTGTTTTTTTGTTGCAACGAAAAGAATTTTTCTTCCGCTAGCTGCAATTTTTCTGAGGGCTTCACAGGCTTCCTCGAGTTTTGCAACGGTTTTGTAAAGATTGATAATGTGAATACCGTTACGCTCCATATAAATATAGGGAGCCATATTCGGGTTCCATTTACGGGTTAGGTGACCAAAGTGTACACCTGCATTTAGTAAGTCTTTGACTTCTGTTTTGTTTGCCATTTTTTAATAGTTTACGTTCCTGTAAAAATAGATAGCAACCTGTCCGTTTTGTTTTGGATTTGGTTTGGATGCTAAACTATTTTTCGCCAAAAGGCGAATAACAGCGGTTAATAATAATTGTTTGTATGAACTTAACAACACGATTGAATAACTGTAAGGAATATTCAATCGTATTGGGTATGTTAACGTTTTGAGAATTGGAATTTTTTTCGTGCTTTCTTTTGACCGAATTTTTTACGTTCTACCATTCGCGGGTCACGTGTCAATAATCCTTCGGGTTTAAGGATTTTGCGGTTTTCTTCGTCAAGTTTACACATAGCGCGAGAAATTGCCAACCGAATTGCCTCGGCTTGACCGGTTACACCGCCTCCATAAACATTTACTTTAATATCTAAGTTGTCTTGATTATTTGTAAGCATTAAAGGCTGTTTAACTTTATATTTAAGTGTTCCGGTTGTAAAATAATCGTCAAATTTGCGGTTGTTAATGGTGATATTCCCTTTTCCTTCAGAGACATAGATACGTGCTACCGCTGTTTTTCTTCTTCCTATGGTATGTAATACTTCCATTATTTGATTTCGTTAAGGTTAATAACTCTGGGTTTTTGTGCTTCTTGGTTGTGTTTTGAACCGGCATAGACTTTTAGGTTTCTAAAAAGTGCTGCTCCCAGTTTGTTTTTAGGAAGCATCCCTTTTACGGCTTTTTCTACAAGTCTGGTTGGGTTTTTTCCGTACAACTCTTTGGCTGAAAGACTACGTTGACCTCCCGGGTAACCGGTGTGTCTAATGTAGGTCTTGTCGTCCCATTTGTTTCCGCTTAGCGTAATCTTTTCGGCATTGATGATAACCACGTTATCGCCACAATCTACGTGTGGGGTAAAATTAGGTTTGTGTTTACCGCGAAGTAGTTTAGCAACTTCACTAGCAAGACGACCCAATGCTTGCCCGTCCGCATCTACTAATAACCATTCTTTAGTAACGGTATTTTTGTTAGCAGATACTGTTTTGTAACTTAATGTATTCATAAGTTTTTTGTCTAATTGTTAATTAATCATTGTTTTTTATTCCTCAAAAAGCTGACAAAGGCTTGCTTTAGAGGGGTGCAAATGTACTGTATTTTATTTGAATAACAAATCTTACGTATTTATTTTTACTGTCGGTAAATTTATTAAAGGTATAATTTGTCCAATGAGACATTAAGGTTTGTTGCAGTTTATCAATATCTAATACCGAATACGAATTCAATATATTTCAATTTCAAGATATCTCATTGAACTATTTTCATTCTGTAACGGCATTAACCATTCTAAAATATAAAATAGTTGTGTGTAATGCCCGAAAAATGAAAATTTATCTTTCAAATCAAAAATATATCTTAAATTAGCAGGAAATAAGAATTTATGAGAACATATACATCAATCAATAATAAAGAAAATAAAGTTTCTGACCTTTTTTATGAATATAAATTAGGTGCGAAACCGTTTCTAAAATGGGTTGGTGGAAAACGTCAATTATTAAATCAATTTGAAACTCTATATCCGATTGAATTAAAATTGAAAAAAATTAAAAACTATTACGAACCTTTTGTAGGTGGTGGAGCCGTTTTTTTTGATGTTGCTCAAAATTATGAATTAGAAAATGCTTTTTTGTATGATATTAATGACGAATTGATATTAACTTATAAAGTTATTCAAAGAGATGTTTCCAAACTTATTGATTTTCTGTATAGATACGAAAAACAGTATAAGAAACTTGATGAAGTAAAAAGAAAAGAATACTATTACGAATTAAGAGAAAATTATAATATACAAAGGTTCAATATTGATTATAATAAGTATTCTGAAAATTGGATACCAAGAGTTGCTCAAACAATTTTTTTGAATAAAACTTGTTTCAACGGATTATTCAGATTTAATTCAAAAGGTGGCTTTAATTCGCCAATGGGACGCTATAAAAATCCAAAAATTTTAGATGAACCAAATTTGCTTAATGTATCAAAATTACTTGAAATTGCAACAATCAAAAAAGCAGATTTTAGAGAAGTAAAAAATGATATAAGAAATAATTCTTTTGTGTATTTTGATCCACCATACAGACCAATCAGCAAAACTTCAAGTTTTACATCATACAGCAAATTTAACTTTCAAGATGATGAACAATTACAACTTGCAAGTTTGTTTTATGACCTTGATCAACAAGGACATAAATTAATGTTAAGTAATTCAGATCCAAAAAATACAGATCCAAATGATGATTTTTTTGAAATTATCTATTCAAATTTTAATATTGTAAGAGTTGATGCTAAAAGGTCAATAAATTCAAATGGTAGCAAAAGAAATTCAATAAAAGAAATTGTAATAACAAATTACTAAAATGGCAAAAGGATAGAGTGCAAATATAACAGGAAATCAACTTGAAGTTGCTGTTCAAACAGTACTTTTAAACAAAGGCTTTGAAATTGAAATGTATCGTAAATGGGAAAAGAAACCCGAAAAATATGGAAAAGAATTACTTTTAAAAAACGTTCCTTTTGAAACAATCTACGGACACAGAGGAAATACTGAATTTTTACTAATTTCAGAAAAATACGATTTACGAATAAGGATTGAATGTAAATGGCAACAAAGTGCTGGATCAGTTGATGAAAAATTGCCGTACTTGTATTTGAATACAATTGAAGCTATGCCTGAAAAAGATATTATGATATTAATTGATGGAGAAGGATTTAAAAAAGGCGCAAAAACTTGGTTAAGAAAAGCTGTAAAGGAAAAATTATATACAGATGAAACTAATAACGACACAAATGTTTTGGTTTTCTCATTGGCAGAATTCTTTACTTGGGCAAATAATACTTTTGATTAACAATGCACTACACACAACAAAAAATATGCGTAATTGCGGTTTTGTGCTTAACCAAAAATTTGTACATTTGAACAAAGTGTAGTGAAAGACCAAAAGTAAATGTTAAAAAGTCCGCAACTACGCATGTTTAAACCGTTTTGGACTATTTTATATTAAGAATAGGTATAATTTAGCTGCTAATTTACTGCGAATTTCACTAACAATTTTATAATTTTCCAAACGATTTTCTTTCAAGTAAATATCGCAGAAAAACTGCCATTAGATATTGCCGTTTAGATGTTCAATAAGTTTTTTGTCTGATACGCCTGCAAAGTGTTTTAAAAACATTAATGCTATTTTTTTCTTGTGGTGAAAAATGACTTTTCGGACCTTTTAAACTATAAAGCGGTAAATTATTTTACTGAGAACCAAACATTTATACTGATTCTAAAAGTGCTTGAAAACTGCCGCTGCCTACTGCCCACTGCTAACTGTGTACTGAAACAACTACTCCTCTTCATTTCTAAACCCGTATTTGCGTTCGAGTTCGGCTTGAAACTCTTCCATAACAGGTTTAACAGTGCTTTCGGGCAGGTCTGCAATACGAATGTACATTAAACCGTCTATGGCATTGTTAAATAGTGGGTCTACATTAAAAGCTACTACTTTGGCGTTTTGTTTTATGTATTTTTTTATCAATACCGGAAGTCGTAAACTGCCCGGTTCTACTTCGTCAATTATTTTATCAAATTTATTTAAATCGGCTTGGCTTTCGTCAAAAATAAAATCCTTATCGGCATCTTTTAATTTAACTTTAAATTCTTTTTTGGGTTTAATATATTGTGCCACGTAGGGATCGTAATAATTAGATTTCATAAACTCAATCATCAACGATTTTGAAAATTCAGAAAACTTATTGCTTATACTTACGCCACCAATAAGATATTTATGTTCGGGAAAACGTAGGGTGGTATGCACTATTCCTTTCCAGAGCAAAAATAAAGGCATGGGTTTTTGTTGGTATTGTTTGATAATAAAAGCTCTGCCCATTTCAATAGATTTGCTCATCATAGAAAACAATTCGGGTTCAAATCTAAAAAGATCTTGAAGATAAAAACCATCTATTCCGTATTTTGGGAAAATTTTTGAACCCAATCCCATTCGGTATGCTCCGGCAATTAATTTTTCTTTGTTGTCCCACAAGAACATATGGTGGTAATACGCATCATAACGGTCTAAATCAATAGATTTATTAGTTCCTTCGCCTACTTCTCTAAAGGTAATTTCACGTAAACGACCTATTTCCTGAAGAATGTTAGGAATGCATTGAGCATCGGCAAGAAATACTTCATAATTTTTGCTTTGTAGTAAACGCTTATTTGTTTCTCTTAGTTTTTCTATTTCTTTTTCAATTATTTCAACCGGTAACGGATTTACAATCTTTCTTGGAGGTTTCGGAAATTTAATACTCTTTGGAAATGTATTTAACAATTTCTTTTTTTCAAAAGGATTGGCAAGCATATAGGTTTTTTTCCGAAGAAAAGAAGTATACTCTTTCAAATCTTCGTATTCCAGTTGGTCTTTTACCGAAATGGGTTTACCTATTCGTACTTTTATGATACGTTCTTTCTGTGTTAATAATTCCGAAGGTAATTTAGCCGTTCGCAGGGTGTCACTAATTTTTGCCAACCGGTAAAAAAGCGGGCTGTTTTTTGCGTGAAAATATATGGGTACCACCGGTACTTGAGCTCTTTTAATTAGCTTCATCGCAGCTTCTTCCCAAGCTTTATCTACATAAATAGTTCCTTCTTTACAGGTGGACACTTCTCCGGCAGGAAACACACCTAACGGATGACCGTCTTTTAAGTGTTGCAAGGCATTTTTAAAACCCGAAACACTCGACTTTACATCCTTTCTGTTTTCAAACGGATTTACGGGCATTACATAGGGCTTCATAGGCTTAATGCGATGCAATAAAAAATTTGCAATGATTTTATAGTCGGGACGAAGTTCCATTAACAGCTTAAGTAATACAATTCCATCAATGCCTCCCAAAGGATGGTTGGAAATAGTAATAAAAGCACCGTTTTTAGGGATGCGTTTTAAATCTTCTTCAGGGATGTCATACTGAATTTCAAAAGCATCAAGTAGTGAGTTCATAAAGGTTAAATCCTTTAAGTGCTTCCGGTCATCGTAAATTTTATTGAGCTTGTTAATTCGTAAAACACGCATTAAAATCCAACCCGCAAAAGTTCCTAAAAAACCTAGTTTTTCAAGATTAACAGCCTTAGCCATTTCTTTTGCAGTTACTAATCCCATAAATGGTTTTTTAAATTATATATTATTTGTTTTTTTAACGGGTTAAAATAATTTCATTTGTCATCTGCCTGTCAGCAAAAGTTTTCTTTGGGCTATACTTTTGTCGATAAGTGATTTTTTATTAATTTTCTCGGGCTATTACAAATTTCTTTTCTATACTTTTTGGGTATTTTTGCCAAACTTTTCCGTCTAGCTCTTTTCCGTTTAATTTCTTATTTCGTTTAACCCTATCTGCTCCCCAAGTTCCCCATTGTTTAAAGAAAAAGGCTATATTTTTTTCATCGCAATGTTTTTTAATGTTAACAACCCATTCTTTTTCCATTGGTCTTGCTTTGTGCCCGCTTTCACCTCCGACAATGACCCAATCAATATTTGACAAATCTATTTTTCCTAAATCCTCTAACAACGGTTCTACCGATAAAAACAAAACGCTTGCTTTAAGTTGTCTTAAATAATCAATACGAGGTAACCCGTCTTTTCTGTTTTCAACCGTAACGCCTAACCAAATGTTTTCCGTTATTATTTTATCTTTTAAATATACAAACATTTTTTCAGCTCGTTTAGTCAAAATTTGATACGTATGTTGTGGGGTTTTTGAAATTACATCAAATATTTTATCGAGATAATCTTCGGGCATTTCATGGTGAAAAAGGTCGCTCATTGAATTTACAAAATACACAGTTGGTTTTTTTCTTTTTAACGGCTCGTTTAGCCGATCGGGAACTATACTAAATTGAAATCCGTTTTCATATCCTTTTACACCAATAGCTTTTAAACGAGTTGCCATTACTTCGGCATAACAGTTTCTGCAACCTGCACTGACTTTTGAACAGCCGGCTGTTGGATTCCAAGTCTGCTCCGTCCATTCTATTTTGTGTTTACTTGCCATAACTATTTCCTTTTTATTTGATAAAGATCTTTTATTCGATGAATTTTTGCTGATTGTCTGTTAAACTTTCCCACGATTTCTATCAAATTTGCATTGATTAATTGTTGAACAACTTCTGTAAATAATTTTGGTTCACAACCTTTTATTAAAGCATATCTCAAACCTGTTTTATTATCTGAAATTTCTTTCGACAAAATTAATTCCTTTATTTTTTTTGAAACTGCATCCTTTTTTCTGTTTTCTCCAAGTTGAGCAAACAGGCTATTTTCTTCCCAATTGTCATCAATATTGTAATTGGCTTCACCCGAAAGCTTATCATGTTTCCAACACACTTTTAAAAACTTTTCCATTCCAAGTGTATGATTTGTGCCAAAAATTAAACCATAATAATTTGCTCCCTTTTTTATTGAAAAATGATGCAAATAATATTCTTTACCAATAGGAATAAGACTTCTAAAATATTCAGCGACTGCTCTGTGTATCTCTTTTGTTCCTTTATCATCGAAGTCAATTTTTGACGTATCAATGTACTGTTTGGTATATGGATGGTCTTTAAAACGATTGATGAATGAAGATGAAATAAAGAAAATAAAATCGGTTTTTGGGAATGATATTAATTGCTTAAACACATCTTCATTTATTTGGCTGAATCCATATTGATCGAGTAATACAAACTTGGCAATATTATTATTCTCAAAAACTTTTTTTATTGCTGTATTACTAAACAATTCCTGAAAATCGTAGTTTAAGATACGATACTCATAAACACATTGCAAACAACTATTTGCTTTTTTGCACTGCTCAATAAATGCATCTGTATTTTCTTGTAATTTATTGCTTTTACGTACGCTTCCTTCGTTAAAGAAAAATTTAATGGTCTTTTGAGCTTTTGAGCAGTATTTACGATTTTCCCCTTTAGCTTTATCTAATAATATCAAAGGACTACCGGGATTATTATCAGCATCTGTCCCACTTCCGGCAAAAAAATCAAAAATAAAAACCGCATCTGTATATTTATCGTGAATAAATACGGGTAGCCATTCCTTAAAACTATCACCGAAAATTTCTAGTTTCTGTTTAGTAGCTTCGTCAAACGTCGTTTTATTTATGTTCTTTGCCATTACAATTTTTCTGTCCTTTTTTAAAACTTAATTCCAACAAATATAACTAAAAAAAAACGGTAGCTACGCTTCTTTTACAACCACTTGAATGGTCTCCCTGCTTTCTTGTTTTAGTAGCATCTCTTTGTTTCTTAGTAATGATTTGATTCTTAAAGGAGTGGAATGCCTAACGGTATATAATGTTACCCCTTCGTTCCAACGCACTTTAAATTGTTCGGTAAGCTTTTGCAATAACTCGGGAAGATGATTAAATTTATTATCGATACACACCGAAAAACTAATGGCAGAATTTTGAATAAGATTTACCTTCATTTTATACCTATGCAAAAGATCAAAAATATAACTGATATGATGCTCTGTAATAAACGAAAAATCCAACGACGATATCGAAATCAATACTTGATTTTTTTTGAGAATAAAACACGAAACTTCCGGTTGAAGCGATAAGCCTTTCCCCACACATGTGCCCTTTGCTTGAGGGTTTTGAAACGATTTTACGTATAACGGAATTTCTTTTCGTTGCAAAGGCTGTAGTGTTTTAGGATGTATTACCGAAGCTCCGTAAAAAGCTAACTCGATAGCTTCTTTATAGGAGATGTGATGCAATAATATGGGGTTTTTAAAATGTCGAGGGTCGGCATTAAGTACTCCCTCAACATCTTTCCAAATTGTTACACTTTGTGCATTTAAACAATATGCAAAAATGGCAGCTGTATAATCGCTTCCTTCTCTTCCTAAAGTAGTATTAAAGTGGTGTTCGGGTTCGGCAGCTATAAATCCTTGAGTGAGGGTTATACTATTTTGAAGATTTTTTGATTTAATTGCATGACAAGTCTGCTCCCAATTTATTTCGGCTTCCCTGTATTGTGAGTTGGTAACTAAACATTCTCGCGCATCTAGAAACTTTACAGGAAAATTATTCTCTTTTAAAAAATAATAAATTAGGGTAGTAGAGAGCAATTCGCCGTAAGGAACAATTTGATCGTAAACAAAATTTTTGTTAGTAGATTTATTGGTTTTTAAAAAAGTGTTTAGTTCTGCAAAAAGAGCCGATATTTTCGTAAATATAGGATGGTTTTCCTGAAAAAGTTGCGATGCAATTTTAGCGTGATAGTTTTGCACTTCAAAAATATTGCTTTCTAACAAGGAGGATTTGTTTAAGTACGCATCTACCACATTTTCAAGTGCATTGGTGGTTTTTCCCATTGCCGAAATTACAATAAGCAAACGGTTATCTTGGGTTTGTTTTAAAACCGTTAACACATTTTTTACTGCTTCGGCATCTTTAATTGATGCTCCGCCAAATTTATATACTTTCATTGTTTTTTACATACTTTTTTAAAGCCTGTTCATCCATTTGGGCAATATACCAATCTTTTAAAACGGTTGCTCCGGTACGTTCATAAAATTTAATAGCGGGTGTATTCCAATTTAACACCGCCCATTCTACTCGTTTTACTTTGTTTTTATAAGCAAATTTTAATACTTCGGCATACAGTTTTTCGCCTATTCCTTTTCCGCGTAATGCTTCTTTTACAATTAAGTCTTCCAGATGTACCGTACGCCCTTTCCAGGTTGAAAACCGAAAATAACACAATGCCATTCCTACAATCTCCTTGTTCAACTCGGCAACAAAGCAGGTAAATAAAGGATTTTTGCCAAAACCTTCATTTTGTAAATCTTCTACCGTAACCACAACGGCATCGGGTTCTTTTTCAAAAGTAGCCAGCTCTTTAATTAAATCAAGAACCTGTGCCATATCTTGATTATAGGCATTTCTAATTATTAATTTCATTGTCTTGACAATTTTACGAAACAAATATCGGTTCTATTTCTTAAAAAACTCCGATATTTGCTTAAAATTAACCTTGAAAAAGCAATTTTTACCACTATGGCTATCCAAAACAAAACCTTAGGAGAGTTTATCATCAACAACCAAAGCGAATTTAAATACTCTTCAGGCGAACTCTCCAGACTTATTAACTCCATTAGATTAGCCGGCAAAGTGGTAAATCACGAGGTAAATAAAGCCGGATTGGTTGATATTATAGGAGCAGCCGGCGACACAAACATTCAAGGTGAAGAACAACAAAAATTAGATGTTTTTGCCAACGAAGCATTTATTAAAACACTTACAAATAGAGAAATAGTTTGCGGAATTGCCAGTGAGGAAGAAGATGATTTTATTACTATTTCGGGAGGAAACAAAAAAAACGATAATAAATACATTGTGCTTATTGACCCTTTAGACGGTTCTTCAAACATAGATGTAAATGTATCGGTAGGCACTATTTTTTCGGTTTACAGGCGGGTTACTCCCATTGGTACGCCGGTAACGTTAGAAGATTTTTTACAACCCGGTAATCAGCAAGTAGCCGCCGGTTATATTGTGTACGGAACTTCTACTATGCTGGTTTATACAACAGGACACGGTGTAAACGGCTTTACGTTAAATCCTGCATTGGGAACCTACTATTTATCGCACCCTAACATGAAATTTCCAGAAACCGGAAAAATATACTCGGTTAATGAAGGCAACTATGTACACTTTCCTCAAGGAGTTAAAGACTACATAAAATATTGCCAACGCGAGGAAGAAGACAGACCTTATACTTCGCGTTATATTGGCTCTTTGGTTTCCGATTTTCATCGAAATATGATTAAAGGAGGAATTTATATTTATCCGAATACCTCTAAAAATCCCGAAGGAAAACTTAGGTTGCTGTATGAATGTAACCCTATGGCGTTTATTACCGAACAAGCCAACGGAAAGGCTAGTAATGGTTATAACCGAATTTTAGATATAGTACCTACCGAGCTGCATCAACGTGTTCCTTTTTTCTGTGGAAGTAAAAAAATGGTTGAAAAAGCCGAAGAATTTATGGCAACATATAAACAATAATTTTTTTTATTACCTTTACATTACATACATAAAAACCACAACTATGAGCGCAAAAGAGAAACAAACCTTAAACGGGGAGGATCAAGTTTCAAAATTAGAGGCTATAAAAAATATTATTTTTGGCGATAACATTGCCCAATATGAAAAAGCGTTTAAAGAAGTTAAAGCGGATATTGATGCCAAAAAAGAGTTTCTTGAAAATTATATTGACGATGTTAGAAAAGACCTCGAGCAACACATCGATTCGGTTAGTACAGATATAAACATCAGAATAACAGACCTTGAAAATAAATTAGACGAGAAAGCAGAAAAAATAGATGCGAAAAAGGTAGATAGAAAAACCCTTTCAAAATTACTTATTTCGCTTGGCGAAAAAATAGGAAACTAATGTTTCTAAAGCATGGAGACCGCCCAAGACAAACTCAATTCGCTTCGAGAAATTCTTCTTACCCAAGACAGAGAGGATATTCGGCTTATTTTATCCAGACTAGATGAAATTGAGGATTTGTTGCAAACGCAAGAAAAATTATCCGGAAGAGTAACTCCAATTATCAAGCGTGAAATAAGATCATTTAAAAAATCGATACCCGAAACATTAGGACCTACCATTACCAAAACACTTCAAAAACAGATTGCCGAATCTAAAGACCAAGTGGTAGAAGCGTTGTATCCCATAATGGGAAAAATGATTAAGCGATACATACAAAACGAGATAAAAATTTTATCTGAAAAAATTAACAGACAAATTAACCACACCTTTTCGTTTAAACGATTTAAGCAAAAAGTTACCTCTGTTTTTACCGGTGTAAAAGAAAGCGATATTATTATTAGCGATTTAGCCGATGCCACCATACTTCAAGTTTTTGTTATCGAAAAAGACTCTGGTGTTTTATTGGGATCTTTTTCTAAAGAAAACACCATTGACCAAGACCTAATTTCAGGAATGTTAACCGCTATTAAAAGTTTTGTTGAAGACGCTTTTCAAAAAGAACGGCAAAATCTCGAAACCATAGAATATGAATTGTACAATATCCATATTCAAAATTTTCACACCTATTACATTGCAACCGTGATTTCAGGAATTGTTACCGAAGCCGACAAAACCCATATTGAAGATGGC
>JALWKK010000057.1 GCA_027081505.1 Flavobacteriaceae bacterium | reverse complement strand
GCTCAAGACCAATTACAAAACCCTTACTCACCCATAAACAGTACCGGAAGAAAAATATGCGCTATAATTGAAAAATTAACAGGAGTACCAACCTACTATTTCCTCTTTAATTACAGAAATATAAATCCCGAAAGTGATAAAACCAGAAAATGCCCTATTACTGGAAACGATTGGTACATTGAAGGTAAAAACGCATCAGATTTTATTGCTTTTAAATGTAATGAAAGTCGTTTGGTTTCTGAATTATCGGCAAATTCGAGTAATAAAATTAATCCGTAAAAAGTTAATTTCGAGTTTAAATAAGCATCTTTAGATTCTTATTAATTCACATCAGTAAAGAAAGTCCCTTCTACCATAGCGTTTTGTTTTAGAAATAAAATCGCTGTTGTTGATTTTCTTCTTTTTTCTACTTTTAAACTGTCTTATTTTTGGGGGCTAATACACTCCCGCTTCTTCCGGTGTTAATACAAAAAATTATTTTAGGTGTTCTGTTTGACATATATTCTAAAAAATCCTCCCAAAGTTAACCGTTCTACCCATAACTTGCGGTTGGATTGTTGTATTTTTTTTAATTCTTCAAGCGTGTGAGAATTATGGAAATGTAATACTATCTTTTCAATATCTTTAATTTCATTTTCTTCAACCCAAATCACATGCTTTTTCCAATCTATGGTATCTTCCAACGGAAGCAAACAATCGGTATTAATAAAAACAGGTATACGTCCCATTGCCAACGTTTCATAAAATCGTACCGAAAAGTTTCCCGCACCACGAACACAAACCGTATAATCGGTATTTTTTATATTATCGTAAAATTCTAAAGTGGTTTTTTGCCTTTCTTCTGTTGTAGTAGCTCCCGCTCTGTATTTTTTTCGTTCGATAAACCGGTCTTCCAAACGTTTTGAAGTTTTTATTTTAGTAAGCACCTTGCTTCGGAAATAGGTGGTTGATTGTAACGTAGTTGGTGCGTGATGATGCAGATTAAAAAGCGATTTTGTATTGTGTAGTACGTTTTTACTATTTTCTTTTATACGCTTTAGTTTGCTACTATTGGTATGTCCGCAAAAACCGATTACGGGTTTGGTATTATAGGTGTTAAATGATAGCTCTTGAGTTTGGTAAATATCTTTTAAGGGATCTGAGATAAAAGAAGGGATCCCGATATGGTTTGCAGGTAATTTTGAGCGTTTACCGCTTTGTCTAAAAACAATTAAATTGGTCAAATCCGGTATTTTAACACCAAAATCGCCTGATGTAAAAGAATATACATTTTTGTTTAAAAGTTTCATCTCATTCACAAAGTTAACAGCATTTTTAATTTGTTTTTGCCGATGGTAATAATTCCAAGACATTGGAAGAATGATAATATCTGCATTTTGAAGATTATTTACCAAGAAAAAATCTTTAACTGAAACGTGATATATCGCTAATCTTTCTTGGTCTGTAAATTCTTCGCCTTTAATATAGGGTTTTAATAAAGGAAAGAGTTGCCCTCTGAATTTTGAATGATATAACTTATGCGGAAAATATATTTTTATCATCTAATTGTTATAAAATTCCACAAACTTTTTTTCTTGCTGCTCAATAGTAAAATATTTTTTTACTCGTTTTTGTGCATTATTGCTTATTTCTTGTTTTTTATCTTCGGGTAAATGTACTATTTCTATAATTTTATTAGCCAATGCCAGCGGATTATATTTTGGAATCAACCAACCGGTTTTACCGTTTTCAATGTTTTCGGGTAAGCCTCCTGTATTGCTCACAATACATAATTTACCTAAGGTTTGCGCTTCGAGAACTGCGTTACAAAATCCCTCATTAAAACTGGGTTGCACATATAAATCTGCTATATTTAATAGTTGTAATGTTTCTTTATGAGAAAGTTTTCCGGAGAAAATAACTTCTTTTTCCAAACCTAACGTATAGGCTTGGTATTTATATCTTTCGGTTTCTTTATCGGTTCCGCTTCCAATAATATAATATTGAAAATCAATTTTTTTATCCTTTAAAAATTTCATTGCTTGAATAGCAGTACTTAAACCTTTTATCCAATTTAATCGAGCAATGGTTACTAGGGTAATAGATTGTTGATTGTATATTGAAGATTTTTTAATTTTATTAAAATCAACAGCCGGAGTTATAATTTGATAAGGAAGACTTTTCGATAAACCCATTTGCCTAGCTTCAGTTAACAGATAATTTGAAATACTATGAACTTTATCTACATTTTCCCAGACAGCTTTGTAACAATTTGGATATTTTAACGGATATACATTTATATCAAACCCTCTAAAACTCACTGCCATTTTTGCTCCTATGGCTTTGGCTACCAATTCGCTCCCTAATGCTTGCGTGGCAAACCCGAAATGAAGCCAATCTAACTTGTGTTTTAAAATATGGGCGTTGAGATATACCTTTTTATAAATTTGTATAAACGGTATATTACTCTGTTTTTCCAATTTAATAAATCGAAACAAATTTTTAAAATGAGGCAATAAACTTGTAAAAACCGAAAGTGAGGCAATAAATTGTTTTACCGGATTAGCATATACTTTAGGAGCACTTATCTGCTTACAAAGTGTAAAATTTTTATTCTTTTCTCGTACAAACAAGATAACCTCCATTCCGTTTTTTTGCAATCCTTTTATTTTGGAAGTAAAAAACGTTTCGGAATAACCCGGAGGAGTTGCCAGTACGATGCCTATTTTCATAAATACACCTTTTTTAAACGGTTATAAAAAATATATTCATCTTTCAGTATTTGAAGAGCTTTAGATTTTTCATCCTCTGTAATTGAAAAATCTATCTTTTTAAACTTTCTTTCTCTTTTAAAAGTTAACTCTAATTGTAATGTTTTTGACAAATCTTGTATTGCACCATCAAAATTTTCTTGAAAATAAAAGCTACTTAATTTTTTTAAATTGAATAAAGCTTCTTTTACATCATAATTTTCAGAAAACATAAATAACTGATTGGCACAATGTTTTTTAGGCAAATTGTCCAGAAAATCTGAAAAGGAATTACCCAACCATCCGGTGTGTTTAATTAAAGTTTTATAATAAGGCTCTATTTTAATAGCTTCAGTTTTAGGAGTATTTGCAACCCATAGATAATATTTATACAACGAAACCAACCGCTCGTAAGGATCTCTTAACATACAAAAAGTAAACGTGTCTTCGGGTAGTTGTAAACTCCAAAAAGGCATATGCGAGTTGGCATAAAAATAATTTCCTGCTTCTATTAAATCCTTATTATTTCTAACAAAAACCAATTTTTTTCTTATGGCAATGGGTTCTCTTTTTAGTTTTTTAAGTGATAAATCACCTAGTTCCCAAAAGGCAGCATTAATACTGGTGCCGGCACTTTTACGAACATGTACGTGGTAAATCCTTTTATAACCATTGGGTAATGAAAAAGACGGGTTTTTAGAAATTTGAATCGCTCTTTTCTTTTTGTAATTACGGTAATGCCTTTTTAAAAATGTTCGCATAAATTAAATATCATACAAAGTTACATCAAATTCACCAAGAATATTTTTTACCAATTTATACTCATTATCGGGTAAACTACTTTCCGTTTGTTTTCCTTTTATAATTGTACTTTTAGGATGTGTTTTACTAGATGGTTTTAAAAAATAGCTCTCAATTTTAGGATGAAGATCTACATTAAACGCTGTTGCCAGTTGTTTAAAAACATCAATATTTCCTTTTAAATCTTCGTATTTAACCACTTTTGCTTTGTTTACAAAATCACCTTTTAATTGAAGCGGAACAACATTTTCTATACACCAACGAATGGCTAATTTTTCAATATCTGAATACGTATTTTCGGTAATATCAAAACCAATTTTTTCTTTTATGAGTGCTACCAACTCTTCTTGTTCTTGAAAATGACTCAAATTAAACAGCCAAGGAAATTTAACCCGCATTTGTGAGGCAATTACATCGTATGGATTTCTAAGTATGTAAATTACCGGAATACGAAACTTTTCATTCATATATTGAGCAGAAAGATTTGCTCTTACAAATTTAATGATGTATTTTTTGGGAATAAAAGGTAGTAAGTGCCTTTTAAATTTCCGGTTGCTGTGCTGGGCAATCCAATCGTTGTCTATCCTGTTTAAAAATACTCTTGTAAGATATTTTTTTATTTCTTGGGTTTCATTTCTATTAGTGATTAGTTTATCGCAAAGTAAATGTCCTTTTTTTGTTTGAAATTCGTGTTCGGGTTCAAACAATAACCGGTATCTGTGTTGCCGCGCCATAAGTTCGCATAACCAACTGGTACCGCTACGAGCCGAACCGGTGATGATAATATGTTTATTGTATTTTTTCAAATTAGTTTTTTATACAACCTCTCATAAGCCGAAACTTCAGCTTGCAAGGTAAAATTATTTTGTACTCGCTGTATTGCTTTTTCAGAAAGTTTATTTTTAATTTCAGGATTAGAGAGCAACAGTTTAATTTTTGAAATAAAATCTTCTTCCGAAGTAAAAATAAAACCGCCTTGATTCGCTCCTACAATATACCTTGCTCCACCACCCGAATCGGAAGATAAAACCGGAACACCACACGCCATGGCTTCTAATAAAGTAACCGGCAATCCTTCATTTTCGGAAACCAAAGCCAAAACATCAAATGTGGCTAAAATTTCCGGTATTTTCTTGTTTTCAATAAATCCTTGTATGGTAACGCGCTCTTGTAATTTGTGTTTTTCGATAAAAGAAGTGATTTTTTTTAGATAACTTTCATCGCTCCTCCCATATAAAACAACGTTTACAACTTTTGGAAGTTTTAATAATGCTTTTAACAGAAACAACTGGTTTTTATTTTCTCCGATAACTCCTATACAGCCAATTAAAAATTTATCTGCATTAATTTTAACTTTTCTTGGTTTAAATACAGAAATATCGACTCCATGCGGAATAAAAGTTACTTTGTTTTTTAACCAAATAGTATCAAAAAAACGCCTAAACATATCCGGATTATCATAGGCAATATGGTGAGAAAGAATACTTTTTACAAACCACCGCTTTGACCAAGCATTATTTTTTTTTGTATATATGTATTTTACACCTGCAATACGACAAGCTAAGGCTTCCAAGCTGTTTGATTTATAATCCCACGAATGCACAACATCAATTTTATTTTTCTTTAACAAACCTGATAGTTTTTTAATATATAGGCTCGGTTTTTCTTGAAGTGGTAAAAAAAGTTGATCTTCTTTTGCAACTTCTTTTGGAAAGCAATCCGGAAATTTTTCTACCAGTATTTTCGAATTAAATTTATTTCTATCCAGTTTATTATAAATAGCCAATAAAACAAACTGACTGCCGGCTGTTTTAAAGTTAGGTATCGTAAAAAGAATATTTATTTTCTTACTCATTAATCTGTTGCATTTTCAAAGTCAAAGTTAGTAACACACCCACCGGATGCGAATGCCAATCTCGGTTTTTGGTTTCAAATTTACGGTAAAAATCTTGTGCTATTTTTTTTTGAAAAAGGAAATTCATTATGTTTTGGATTTTAAAAATTTTTCTAACAATTTAGGATTTCTTTTATTGTTCCAAAACAAGAGTATATCTATTTTTAATCCCAAATCATATACTCGATAATACACTGTTGTTTGTTTTGAGATTACAAAAGAATAGATATTGGTATTTAAAAATTGTTTTCCTCGTAATGTTCCGGTTTTTAGTGTATTGATAAAGTTATCTACAAGTTTATCAAAATCAATTAGCTCTTTTACGCTCCATTTTTTATTTATAAAATCAAGTTCGGCATCATAGGTTAAGTAGACTTCATTTGTCCAAAATATTTTGACCATTAACCGGCTATATTATATTTTTTCCTTAGCTCTTCCATCACCTCGTTATGTGGTCGAACATTACCTTGTATAGAATTTTCAATGCTTTGTAACAATAGTTTTTTAACCGTCTCAGGAAGTTCATCTAAACTATTGTTTTTATACTGCATATAACTTTTATACAAAACTTCAACCAAATGTAAAAAATCTCCATCGTTTTCAATCTGTTGTATCAATTTTTCTTTTGAAAGCATAATTCATTACTGTTTATAATCTCAAAGATACAAAAAACAAAACATATTATTTATCTTCGATTTGGTTCATTTTCAAAGCCAAAGTTAGTAATATACTCACCGGATGCGAATACCAAACTCGGTCTTTGGTTTCAAAGTTACGGTAAAAATCTTGTGTTATTTCTTTTGGAACTAATTTTTCTAATGCTTCTGAAAATAAATAATTTTCCAGTTCCTTTTTATTTTCTTCTCCCAAAAACTGAAGCTCCCAATTACGCTGAACATAAGGCTTACCTAACAATGATTTGAGCTCTCTTTGCAGTTTGTTTACCACCCGATACGGCAAGTTATAAGGCGATTTATTTTTGTGAAAAGTATATAGATTAAACGGTTTTTCACTTTGCCAAGTGATTTTCGCCACTTCGGGATTTTGTTGCTTAATGTAAGCAATTTGCAACTTTCTATCTGCCAAATATTCCTCCGGAACCGTACAAATAAATTCACACATCCTATCGTCAAAATACGGCACGGTAATCGGTTTTTTTTCTTCAAAAACAGACAGGTTTACCGCTGTCCACCTCGGTGCCCAATACAGACTTTTAAAAGCTCTAATCTTTGCGTTACTTTCTTTTATTTCGATTTCGTATAGAAGAACTTTAATTCTATTTCTTAAATAGGTTTCAAAATCGCCATCCAATTCCCAGCTTTTCCACAGTGTAGTTGCCAATTCCATTCCGCCTTTTTTTACTACTTTTTTTAAAATAATGTTCAATTCTTCATCCGGTGATAATTGCCTATCAACCATTTTATCAAACAACACATCGCCCCAATGTCCTAACGAAAAGACATCGCCCATACTTTCAAACTCGTTTATAATAGCCATTTGGCGCGGGTGTGTAAAATCGCTGTAACAATCGTTAATTTGAGCTAATTGTTCTATGCTGTTCCATAAATAACCTTTACCGATATGAAATTCTTGAAACGCAAAACCACAAACTTTGGCAATCTGTTTGGCAATCTTGGTTTCGGGATAACCGCCTTTAAAATCGTAACTGTAACTGTGTACTTTTTTTCCTAAAGCCTTTAGGGCTACAGCTTGCGTACGACTATCCAAACCACCGGAAAGCGGTAAAATCACCTTTTTGTTTGCTACTTGTTCTTCGATTATGGTATGAAAGAGTTCGGTAAATTCTTTTAATGCTTGCTGAAACGAAATTTCTCTCGGAGCATAATGCCACCGAAACCAAGGTTTGCTTTCTTGCAGAAACCCTTCTTTGTTAAACAGGTGTTCTGAAGCCGGTTTTAAGGCGATTTTATCTTTCCAAAACGTATCTTCATCAAGAAAAAAACCGGTTGCCATAAATATACAAATGGCTTTTTTGTTAAGCTCATGTGGTGCATTTACCGAAACAAATGTTGACTGTATAGGGATTATTGGGGTTTTCACAATACACTTTTAAGTAGTTGCAATATACAAAGTTATTTTATGTGTATCAGTAAAAAAAAAGGTTGTAAAAACACGAACACTCACCAAATAAAGTAATACTTATAAAGTTCCATTTATTGTCTTATTTTTTTCACCATTAAGAAGTTAAGATTAGTTAAGAATAGCACAAAACTTACTTTATATTAATATCAAGATTAATTTCCAAACCACCCGTCGCGATCTAAACTTCTATACTGAATGGCTTCCGAAATATGATTACCGGTTATGTTTGGAGCTTTTTCTAAATCGGCTATGGTACGGGCTACTTTTAAAATTCTATCGTAGGCTCGGGCAGAAAGGTTAAGCCGCTCCATTGCATTTTTTATAAGTTGTAACGAAGCTTCATCCAGTTTGCAATATTTTCTAATTTGTTTAACACTCATTTGCGCATTATAATGAGTGTTCTCGTCTTCCGAAAACCGATTGGCTTGAATTTCTCTAGCTTGCGTTACTCGTTGTCTTATTACCGTACTGGGTTCTCCTTTACGGGTATCGCTCAATTTTTCAAAAGGAACAGGTGTTACTTCAATATGAATATCGATTCGGTCTAAAAGGGGACCCGAAATTTTACTAAGATAACGTTGCATTTCTGCCGGAGAGGAAGTTACCGGTGCATCGGGGTCGTTAAAATATCCACCCGGACTGGGGTTCATACTGGCAACCAACATAAAACTTGCCGGATAGGTTACGGTAAATTTGGCTCTCGAAATGGTTACTTCTCTATCTTCGAGAGGCTGGCGCATGACTTCTAACACGCTTCTCTTAAATTCGGGTAATTCGTCCAAAAATAGCACGCCGTTATGTGACAGAGAGATTTCTCCGGGTTGCGGATAGGCTCCTCCTCCTACCAATGCCACGTCAGAAATGGTATGATGCGGACTTCGGAACGGTCGTGCTGCCATAATGCCTCCTTTTTTCATCGTTCGTCCGGCTACACTGTGAATTTTTGTGGTTTCTAAAGCTTCACTTAGCGTCATCGGCGGTAAAATACCGGGTAATCGCTTTGCCAGCATCGTTTTTCCGGAGCCGGGCGGACCAATTAATATAATATTATGTCCTCCGGCAGCGGCTATTTCCATACAGCGTTTGATAGATTCTTGTCCTTTTACATCGGCAAAATCAAATTCGGGGTTATCGAGGTGTTGTTTAAACTCCGATTCAATGTCGATTAGGGTTTGTTGTAGAGGTTCTTCTTTATCAAAAAAATCAATGACTTCTTTAATATTTTCAACTCCAAATACTTGAAGCCCGTCAACAATAGCTGCTTCTTTGGCATTTTGCTTGGGAAGGATAAATCCTTTAAATCCTTCTTCTTTAGCTTTAATGGCAATAGGTAGCGCGCCTCGTATGGGTTGCAGGCTTCCGTCAAGAGAAAGTTCGCCCATAATGATATAGTCCGCTAACTTAATGTTTTCTTGAATTTGTCCGGTCGCTACCAAAATTCCCATCGCTAACGTAACATCGTAGGCAGAACCTTCTTTACGCATATCTGCCGGAGACATATTGAGGATTAGTTTTTTTCCGGGAATTTTATAACCGTTGTTTTGCAAAGCGGCGGCAATGCGATAATTGCTTTCTTTTATAGCACTGTCGGGTAGTCCTACCAAATGGTATCCTATTCCTTTATCAACGTTTACCTCTACCGTAATGGTGGTAGCTTCTACACCAAATACGGCACTACCATACACTTTTGTAAGCATATTTTTACACTTTTAGAATAAAGAAAGTTAAAAAAATAAAGATAACTAAAAAATAGTAACTCGCAACTATTAAATTTCCGGAATTATTAATCCTTGTGTAAAGGCAAAAATCACCAAACCCGCACTGTTTTTAACCTGTGTTTTTTCCAATAGGTGCTTACGATGTACTTCTACAGTTCTGGGGCTAATAAAAAGCTTTTCGGCAATTTCGGGAGTGGTAAATTGTTTGCAAATAAGTGCTAACACTTCTCGCTCTCTAGTGGTTAAAAAATCATTATCAAAGACGGTTTTTGATTCATTTGGTTTATCCTCTGCTTGTTTTTTTACAATGCTCAAAACCTCATTGTCGTAATAAAATCCGTTAAAATACACTTGCTTGATGGTATGAAGCACTTTTTGAGGAGGTGAATTTTTTACTAAATAAGCACTGGCTCCTACCTCAATCATATTTCGTATAAACGGTTTTGTGTTATACGTAGTAAGTGCTATGATGCCTATTTCGGGATATTGCTGTGTAATTTGCTTGGTCGCTTCTACCCCGTTTAATTCCGGCATTTTTATATCCATAATAATAATGTCCGGTAATTTTTCGCACGCATCTAAATAATCAATAAGTTCTTTACCATTGGTAGCTTCGTACACAATGGTTATGTCTTTGTCATTAGATAAAATATACGATATTCCAACTCTAAAAAGCTCTTCGTCGTCTGCAATAACTACGTTTATCTTATTCATTCATTATGGGGATTTTAAGAATTATTTCTACACCGCTATCGGGTTGCGAAACAACAGATAACGCTCCGTTTAACAATTGGGTTCTGTTTTCAATACCGCTCATTCCCAAACCCAACTTCTCGTTAGATTGATTAACATTAAATCCTTTTCCGTTATCGGTGTAGTGTAAAGTTAGTACATTATTTTCATTTTTACACAGCAATTTCAGTTTTGTTGCCTCAGAATGTTTAATGGCATTATTAAACAGCTCTTGAACTACTCTGAACAAGTGTAATTCGTCATGTGAGGGTACTATACCGTGAGGTATATTAATTTCGCTATCAATGCTAAAACGCTTGGTTTCTTCCAGTTCTTCAATTAGTTCTTCAAGGGCAGGTTGTAACCCAAATTTTTCTAACGTTGGCGGTAATAAATCATGCGCTATCTTTCGCGAACTTTCCAAAACGGTATTGGTTATTTTTAAAATCCCGTTTCCAAATTTATGAGCATCTTCAACCGTAAGGTTTTCATCGGTGAGTAAATTGGCTTGAAGGGATACCACATTAAGTTTTGAGCTAATAGCATCATGTAAGTCTTGGGCAATACGAGCCCGTTCTTCTTCTTGGGTTATTAGGGTTGCTTGTAACAGTTCTTTTTGATACGATAATTCAAGGTTGGCTTTCTCTAATTGGGTTTGAATGATTTTTCTTCTGGAAAAATAAAAAAATAAAACAATGGCTGTTGCCATAAACAAAAGAAGCGCAATGGCAATAACTAAAATAGTTAAAAACTGATTTTGATTTGAAAAAAATTGCTGCTCCATAAAGCGAAGATACATAAAGTAAAAAATCAAGCTGTTTTTAATCTATAATTACGATACCATTCTATAAAAATTAATAGCTGAAAAATGAAATACAATATATCGTTTATTATTCCAACATATTTTTTAAATTCTAAAGAAAACTCGAAATCTAAAATTATATTTCCCGAAGCAAAAAACAAGACGCTGGTTAAAAAGTAAATTAAAGCACCCGTATTAACATAAACAAAACCTCTCTTTGACGATAAGCTTTTATAAAAATAATACAATGAGTAAAAAACCAATAAAATTTGAGTTATTAAAACCCCGGAAATATGATACTCATAAAATATTTGGGGATTTATAACATAGTAAATGCTTAAATAAAGTAATACTAATAATAAAATCCAATCTATAAAAGCGGTTTTTAATAATTCTTTATAAAAAAAAGAAAGCAGTATAAATTGCCCTATAAAATAAAAATGAAACAAATAAATACTACTTATTTTTACTGAAGCATGATAATACAATAATACCTGAATTATTGCTATATAGATTAAATATAGGGTAAATAGCTTATACTCATTGCTTTGTTTTACAAAACGAGTTAAATAAATAATAGCTATTACAATTGAAGCTATTTGTAAATAACACCTAAAGTAATATAATATTTCAAGCATATTAATTTAAAGAACTATCCGGGTCACAATTCGGCGGGCAAGGCATAGTAAAATCCCAAATACTATTTCCTGTTCCTCCCGTACCTTGCGCAGGCAATAAATCTCTATAAATAATACTTCCGTCTTTTTGTACTTCGGCACGGGTTCCTACAATAATTAGTTTTTCGGTGTTGGTTGTGGGATCTACTCCTATATACGCTCTAATATAGGTATCTCCGGTTTCGCCTTGCATTTCGTTTAATACGCCTTGTAAATCTTGTGTAGGAATTAAAAAGGCATTGCACTCATTATGACTGTTGTACGTAGATTCATCGCTACGCCATTGGTTTGTCCATTGTTGTGCGGTTTCTAAAGAAATTTTTTTGTCTGTTTGACTCATTGTAAAATGTTTTTAGTTAAAAGCTAAAATTAGTAAAAAAAAGCAAACAGGACTTAAACGTTAGTGAAATTTTAAACAGCTGAGAAGATATTCAAATTAGAACCTAAGAATAATTATCAATAATCGGAATGGTTTTTTTATCATCTCCAATAGCAACAAAAGTAAAATAACCGGTAACCACTTTTTCGCGTTTGTAACTATACATATCTTCCATAAAAACATCTACTTTTACCACGCAACTGGTTTTTCCAATTTTATCTACTCTGGCTACCAGTTCAATAATTGTTCCTTGCGGTATGGGCTTTGTGAAGTCTATTCTATCTGTTGATACGGTTACTACTTTTTTTCGGCTAAAACGAGTTGCACATATAAAAGACGCTTCGTCCATTAATTTTAAAGCAGTTCCGCCAAAAAGCGTGTCGTAATGATTCGTTGTATTAGGGAAAACCGCTTTAAACAAACGGGTTTCGCTTCTGTTTTTTAAAACTTCAATTGCATTCATAGGTTTTTGGTGTCGTGATATAAAATAAACTTATCTGAAATAAATAATTATTCAATAAACAATTAGTAGTTTTGAACCGCAAATGTAATAAACCAAATTATGAGTAATACAATAATAGATAAATTAAAATGGAGATACGCCACAAAAAAGTTTGATGCCAGTAAAATGCTTTCTTTAGAAAAGATGAATAAACTAAAAGAAGCCTTTAACCTTACAGCCACTTCGTATGGTTTACAGCCTTTGAAGTTGGTAATTGTATCAGACAAATCGATGCAAAAAAAATTGGTGCCGTTGTCAATGAATCAAGAACAGGTAAAAGATGCTTCACATGTTTTAATTATTTGTGTTGAAAAAACGGTAGATGCACAACATATTGAAAAGTATTTTGATAATGTGAAAAAGATTAGAGGTACAGAAGATGCTGTTTTAAATCCGTTTAAAGACTATTTACTAACTTCTTTTTCTGAAAAGACAGAAGAAGAAATAAAAACATGGATGATAAAACAAGCTTATATTGCTTTGGGTAATTTATTGACGGTTTGTGCAATAGAGGGAATAGATTCTTGCCCGATGGAAGGCTTTTTACCTGAAGAATACGATAAAGTATTAAACCTTTCTAAGTTGGGTTTAGAGTCGGTATTGGTGCTTCCGGTAGGCTATCGTGCCGAAGATGATTTTTTTGCCAACTTAAAAAAGGTACGTCGAGGTGTAGAAGAAGTTGTGATTGAACTTTAACCGAGTAAAGCGTAAGCATAAAAAAAGCTCCTTTTCCGGAGCTTTTATTAGTATTTAAAGAAAAACCGATTACTTTTTTTCTTTTGATTTATTAAGTTTGCCAGTCATTTCCATCGATATAGCAGAGCGTTCAAACTTCATTTTACCTGCAGCAGTTTCTAATATTACGGTACCGTCATTATTTAAATCCAATACTTTGGCGTGCATACCGCTTTTTGTAATAACCCTGTCTCCCTTTTTAAGTTCTTCTGCAAACTTTTTTTCTTGTTTTTGTTTTTTAATACTAGGGCGTATCATAAATAAATACACCACCAGAAACATAAGCACCAAAGGTGCAAAACTTTGTAATTGTTCCATAAAAGGAGTTTTACTTGTTTGTTTTAAGCATATTACCGCCTTGTTTCACCAAATTAGCACCGGCGGTTCCACCTTTAATAGTAGCCTTAATTTTAAGTGTTTCTTTTCCGGTTTTGGTGTTTGCCACTATTGTTACGGTTTTGCTAACAGTTCCTTTGCCTTTTCCGTTAAATTTAACAAGCAACTCACCTTCTTCTCCCGGTGCAACCGGAGTTTTTGAATATTCGGGAACGGTACAACCACAAGTGGCTTTTGCGCTTACAATTACTAAAGGGGCGTCTCCGGTATTTTTAAATTTGAATAGATGCTCTACGGGTGTTCCGTTTTCAATTTCACCAAAATCAAATTCTTTTTCGGCAAATTCCATTACTGCAAATTTGGTTGCTTGTGCATCGCGGTTAGCAGCTTCTGCTACATTGTCTTCTTTTACTTTTTCAGCTGCATTTTCTTTGCAAGATGTAAATAAAACAGCAGAAAATACAGTTACTATTAAAAGTACTTTTTTCATTTTTATTGTGTTTAAGATTAAAGATTTATGTTTTTGTTTTTAGCGGTGCTAAAATAAGTATTTTTTTGTTTTTATCGCAATCCTCGACCTATTTTATTCAGTTTACCTTTTTTGGCGTATTCTTTGGATAGTTTATCGAGAATACCATTAATAAAAACGTTGCTTTTTGGGGTAGAATATTCTTTAGCAACTTCCAGACACTCATTGATAGTAACTCGTACCGGAATAGTAGGGAAATATAAAAACTCAGCTATTCCCATTTTTAAAATAATTAAATCCAAATCTGCGATTCTGTCCTTATCCCAATTTGGTGTTTTACCATCAATTTCTTGAAGCAGATAGTCTTCTTTTTGTACGGTTTTTCTAAAAAGTTGTATTGCAAACTCTTCGTCATCTTTATTTTTAAATAACTCAGGGACGAGAAGTGCGGTAGCATTTTGAGGCGAAAGTTTCTCTAACGACTTAACGATAAGTGTATTTACCAAAGGAAAATCATCAAGCCAAGTAAGTCGCTTGTCTTCAAGATAATCATATAATTTTTCGTTAGGAGCAATAATTTCTTTGTATAGTTTTAATATAATTTTTTTGTCTTCTTGAAAAGAAGTTTCTTTCTTTTGTAAATACTCTTTGTACCAACTTCTCGCTTTTAACTGGTTAAACAAAATGGCAACATATTCCGAATCATTTTCCCATATATCCAATTTTTTATTTTCAATAACCTCCCTAAAGTGGGGATTGTTGGCTATAAGTTTAATTATTTTATTCTTTACAAATGCTTGGCTGGGATTCTTATCTTCTTGAGTGGCTAATATTTTTTTTTGCAGTTTAATATTATATCTAACCGCGTGGTTTTGTAATTCAACCAACAAATAAAACAACAACAAATACAAATCCAGCATTTGCTTCATATTATATCGTAAAAACTTCTCTGAAGAGTCTAAATTTGCATCTTTATAATTGTCTTTAGAGTGTTTATACGCATAAATAGTTTGCATCACTTTTACTCTAATATGTCTTCGGGTTAGCATCATCATTTATAAGAACTTAAGGTTTATGGTTACTGAAAACTACTCACTAAATACTACTCACTAAATACTACTCACTAAATACTACTCACCAAACACTACTCACCAAACACTACTCACTAAATACTACTCACTTTTTCGCATCGATTCTTGCTTGTGCAATATTATAAGCAGCTTGATAAGTTGTTATATTATTTGTTTTGGCGTTCTCTAATATTTCAAGAGTGGTATCAAAAATATTTTCGGTTTTTCGCATAATTTCAGCTCGATCATAGTTTTCTAGTTCTGCATAAACATTAATTATTCCGCCTGCGTTAATTAAAAAATCGGGTGCATACACAATTCCTTTTTCTTTTAGTATTTGTCCGTGTTTAATTTCGTCTGCCAGTTGGTTGTTTGCCGCACCGGCAATTACTTTGGCTCTTAATTGAGGTAAGGTTTCATCGTTGATGGTAGCTCCTAAAGCGCAGGGAGCGTAAATATCCATTTCTTCGGCATAGATATTGGTACCTTCATAAATTTTAACCGAATATTTATCTCTAATTTCTTCCAGTTTCCCTTGATTTATATCGGTGATAAACACATTTGCACCTTCGTTGGTCAAATGCTCAACTAAGGCTTCACCCACGTTCCCTATTCCTTGTACATAAACTGTTTTTCCTTCTAGTATATCGGTTCCGTAAGCAAATTTTGTAGCAGCTTTCATTCCCATAAAAACACCATACGCAGTAATTGGAGATGGGTTTCCGGCACCGCCTTTCTCTTCGGAAATTCCGGTAACATACGGTGTAACTGTTCGTACTAAATCCATATCTTCCGTAGCCATACCAACATCTTCGGCAGTTATGTATTTGCCACATAACGAGTGAACAAACTCTCCAAACCGCAACATTAGCTCGGGGGTTTTTTGTGTTTTTGCATCGCCTATAATCACCGCTTTTCCTCCACCGAGATTTAATCCTGTAATAGCAGCCTTGTAGGTCATTCCTCTAGAAAGTCGCAAAACATCGTTTAATGCTTCCCATTCATTTTTATATTGCCACATACGGGTACCGCCCAAAGCCGGACCCAAAGTTGTGTTATGTATACCTATGATTGCTTTTAAACCTGTATCTTTGTCGTTACAAAAAACCACTTGTTCGTGATTATCAAAAGAATGTTGCCCGAAAACGGGAGCTATTTTGTGAAGTTCATTATCAACTAATAGTTCAGAGACCATAATGTATAATAGGTTTTAAATATCTTTAAAAATAAGTGCAAAAGTAGTTGTTAGTTAATTGTTTTACAAAGAAAACACATTTTAATTACGAATTTGTTAAAAAAATTATGATACACACTTTTAAATGAAAGAATTAAAATACATAAATAAATATTTTTTAAAATACAAAGGACGGTTAATTCTCGGGCTCATCATTACAATTATCGCTCGTTTATTTGCTCTATTAGCACCTAAGTTTATAGGTGACACCATTGATGTGGTTGAAAAATATGCAAGCAAAGACATTACAAATATTGAAATCGTAAAATCACAACTACTCACCAATATTTTACTTATAATAGGAAGTACGTTACTCGCCGGTTTTTTTACATTTTTAATGAGACAGACGTTTATTGTGGTTTCCAGAAATATTGAGTTTGATTTAAAAAATGAAATCTTCCGGCATTACCAAAAACTTTCATTAAACTTTTATAAACAAAACCGAACCGGAGATTTAATGAACCGAATTAGTGAGGATGTTTCTAAAGTACGAATGTACGTTGGTCCGGCGTTGATGTACAGCGTTACCACGCTAACCCTTTTTATTGTGGTAATTAGTTATATGCTATATAAAGCTCCTGTATTAACACTATACGCCATCGCACCGTTTCCAATTTTATCTGTTGCTATTTACAAACTAAGTACGGCAATTCATAAAAAAAGCACTGCCGTACAGCAATTTTTATCAAAACTAACAACATTCTCTCAAGAAAGTTTTACCGGAATTACCGTTATTAAAGCTTATGGTATCGAACCCCAATTAACAAATGAGTTTGAAACTTTGGCGGAAACCGGAAAAAAAAAGAATTTGGATTTAGCACGTGTTCAAGCCTTGTTTTTCCCTTTGATGATTTTATTGATAGGAATGAGTAACATTTTGGTTTTATACGTTGGCGGAAATCAATTTATTTCGGGTGAAATAAAAGAAATGGGAACCATCGTTTCGTTTTTAATCTATGTTAATATGCTTACTTGGCCTGTTGCAGTTGTAGGATGGGTAACCTCTATGGTACAACAAGCCGAAGCATCTCAAAAACGAATTAATGAATTTTTAAACATTAAACCAGAAATTATTAATACGGTTAAAAAACAAACACCTATAACCGGAAATATTACGTTCAAACAAGTAACTTTCACATATCCGGATACCAATATAACCGCTCTAAAAAATATTTCGTTTTCTGTAAATGCAGGAGAAACAACTGCCATAATAGGCAATACCGGATCGGGAAAATCTACAATCCTTGAACTAATTGGTCGATTATACGATATTGATATCGGCGAACTCTTAATAGACAATACGCCAATAAAAAAATTAAATCTACACAACCTAAGAGATAATTTAGGATATGTCCCTCAAGATGCTTTTTTATTTAGCGATACGATTGCAAACAATATTAAATTTGGAAAACCGGATGCTTCTGAAGAAGAACTAATTGAAGCAGCAAAAAAAGCGGTTGTTCACAAAAATATCATTGGTTTTAAAAAGGGTTATAAAACCATCTTGGGAGAACGCGGTATTACCTTAAGTGGTGGACAAAAACAACGATTGTCTATTGCTCGAGCTATTATTAAAAACCCAAAAATACTCCTCTTAG